>NZ_VTXG01000004.1:0-212591 GCF_013114515.1 Vibrio sp. AIC-3
TCACGGTGAACACCCTTGCATAGGCTAACGGTTCTCGCTCGACTGAGCCCGTAGAGGACTTTCACCTCCTAGATCAACGCCATGCTCGGCGCACCATAAAAAAGCCCACTCCGAAGAGTGGGCTTTGAGCATTTATATCCGCTTATCAGCGATACACTTTAGGCGATTAAGCTTGAGAAGCTTTAACCTGAGCGTGTAGCTCTTGAACTGAAGTTACTGACGTTTTCGCGTCTGCAGTGTGCGCCATACAAGTCGCGAATGCAGCGTTTAGCGTAGTCGTGTAGTTAACTTTCTCAGCAAGTGCACCACGACGAAGAACTTTAGAATCTTCAATCGCTTGACGGCCAGCTGCAGTGTTCACGATGTACGTGTACTCGTTGTTCTTGATACGGTCAAGAATGTGAGGACGACCTTCATGTACCTTGTTTACTAGACGTGGGTTGATGCCCGCTTCGCCAAGGATAACCGCAGTACCGTGCGTTGCGTCTAGCTGGTAACCAAGTTTAGATAGCTTAGATGCTAGGTCAACAACACGCTCTTTGTCGCCTTCGCGAACAGAAAGAAGTGCACGACCGCCTTCTGGGTAGATGTTGCCACAACCCAATTCAGCTTTAGAGTATGCTTCTGCGAACGTCGCACCAACACCCATAACTTCACCAGTAGAGCGCATTTCAGGGCCTAACAGTGGGTCAACACCAGGGAACTTGTTGAATGGAAGTACAACTTCTTTCACTGAGTAGTAAGGAGGGATGATTTCTTTCGTAAAGCCTTGAGACTCAAGAGATTGACCCGCCATTACACGAGCAGCAATCTTAGCGATTGGCGCGCCAGTTGCTTTAGATACAAATGGAACCGTACGTGCTGCACGAGGGTTAACCTCGATTAGGTACACTTCATTGTTCTTAACAGCAAACTGCGTGTTCATCAGACCACGAACACCCAACTCGAACGCTAGCTTTTCAACTTGCTCGCGCATTACGTCTTGGATTTCTTGGCTTAGCGTGTATGCAGGAAGAGAACATGCTGAGTCACCTGAGTGAACACCCGCTTGCTCGATGTGCTCCATGATACCGCCGATTACAACGCGCTCACCGTCACAAATCGCATCTACGTCAACTTCAACAGCGTCATCTAGGAAGCTATCAAGTAGTACTGGAGATTCGTTTGATACGCTAACTGCTTCGTTGAAGTAGCGACGTAGGTCTTGCTCGTCGTATACGATTTCCATCGCACGACCACCAAGTACGTAAGAAGGACGCACAACCAGTGGGAAGCCGATTTCGCGAGATTTCTCTACCGCTTGCTCCATTGTTGTTACTGTCGCGTTTTCTGGCTGAAGTAGGCCTAGACGGTCTACAGCAACTTGGAAACGCTCACGGTCTTCTGCACGGTCGATTGCGTCTGGGCTAGTACCGATGATTGGTACGCCAGCAGCTTCAAGAGCACGTGCCAGTTTAAGTGGCGTTTGACCACCGTACTGAACGATAACGCCTTTTGGCTTCTCAACGCGAGCGATTGCTAGTACATCTTCCAGAGTTACTGGTTCGAAGTACAGACGGTCAGACGTATCGTAGTCTGTAGAAACAGTCTCAGGGTTACAGTTAACCATGATAGTTTCGTAGCCATCTTCACGTAGCGCTAGTGATGCGTGTACACAACAGTAGTCAAATTCAATACCTTGGCCGATACGGTTTGGACCGCCGCCTAGAATCATGATTTTTTCTTTGTCTGTTGGGTTTGCTTCACACTCGTCATCGTAAGATGAGTACATGTAAGCCGTGTCTGAAGAGAACTCAGCTGCACACGTATCTACACGCTTGTATACCGGGTGGATATCGTATTGGTCACGTAGACGACGGATTTCGCTTTCTGCTACACCTAGAATCTTAGATAGGCGCGCATCAGCAAAACCTTTACGCTTAAGCTTGTTTAGCTCGTCTTTATTTAGACCAGCAAAGCCTTTCGCTTTAAGTTCTTGCTCTAGCTTAACGATGTCTTCGATTTGAACTAGGAACCAACGGTCGATTTGCGTTAGGTTGAATACACCATCTACCGACATACCAGCACGGAATGCGTCAGCGATGTACCAAATACGCTCTGCGCCAGCTTCTTTAAGTTCGTGACGGATAGTCGTTAGAGCATCTGGTGCGTCTAGGTCTACCATTTCGTCAAAACCAGTCGCGCCAACTTCTAGGCCGCGAAGTGCTTTTTGTAGAGATTCTTGTTGGTTACGGCCGATAGCCATAACTTCACCAACCGACTTCATTTGCGTCGTTAGGCGGTCGTTAGCACCTGCAAACTTCTCGAAGTTAAAACGAGGAATCTTAGTTACTACGTAGTCGATTGTTGGTTCGAATGATGCTGGAGTTGCGCCGCCAGTGATGTCATTCATTAGCTCGTCTAGCGTGAAACCAACAGCCAGTTTCGCTGCAATCTTAGCGATTGGGAAACCTGTTGCTTTAGATGCTAGTGCAGAAGAGCGAGATACACGTGGGTTCATTTCGATGATAACCATACGGCCATCTTTCGGGTTGATACCAAACTGTACGTTTGAACCACCTGTTTCAACACCAATCTCACGCAGTACTGCTAGAGATGCGTTACGCATTAGTTGGTATTCTTTATCTGTCAGCGTTTGAGCTGGAGCCACAGTGATTGAGTCACCTGTGTGAATACCCATTGGGTCGAAGTTTTCAATCGCACATACGATGATGCAGTTGTCGTTTTTGTCACGAACCACTTCCATCTCGTACTCTTTCCAACCGATAAGTGATTCATCGATAAGAAGTTCATTAGTTGGAGATAGATCCAAACCACGACGACAAATTTCTTCAAATTCTTCTTTGTTGTAAGCGATACCGCCACCAGTACCACCCATCGTGAACGATGGACGAATGATACAAGGGAAGCCAACCATGTCTAAAACTTTGTAAGCTTCTTCCATCGTTTTCGCTGTATCAGCAGTTGGACACTCAAGGCCAATTGCTTTCATTGCTTTATCGAAGCGTGAACGGTCTTCTGCTTTATCGATAGCGTCAGCCGTTGCACCAATCATTTCAACACCGAACTCTTCAAGAACGCCGTGCTTTTCTAGGTCTAGAGCACAGTTCAATGCAGTTTGGCCACCCATAGTAGGTAGAACTGCATCAGGCTTCTCTTTAGCGATGATGTTACGCACAACTTCCCATTGGATAGGCTCGATGTAAGTTGCATCTGCCATGTCTGGGTCAGTCATGATTGTCGCTGGGTTCGAGTTTACAAGAATAACTCGGTAACCTTCTTCGCGAAGCGCTTTACAAGCTTGAGCACCAGAGTAATCGAACTCACATGCTTGGCCGATAACGATCGGGCCAGCACCTAGAATAAGAATACTTTTAATGTCAGTACGTTTTGGCATTGTCTACTACTCCGAATTACGCTGTGTGCTGTTTGATTAGTTCAATAAAGTGGTCGAATAACGGCGCTGCGTCTTCTGGACCTGGGCTTGCTTCAGGGTGACCTTGGAAGCTGAATGCTGGTTTGTCTGTACGGTGAATACCTTGTAGAGAACCATCAAATAGTGATTTGTGCGTTGCACGTAGTGTCTCTGGAAGGGTTTCTTCGTCAGCAGCAAAGCCGTGGTTTTGCGAAGTAATCATCACAACATCACGATCTAAATCTTTAACCGGGTGGTTTGCGCCGTGGTGACCAAACTTCATCTTCACTGTCTTAGCGCCTGACGCAAGAGCAAGAATCTGGTGACCTAGACAGATACCGAAGATTGGTAAGCCTTTTTCTAGGAACACTTTTGTCGCTTCAATTGCGTAAGTACATGGTTCTGGGTCACCAGGGCCATTTGAAAGGAAAACACCGTCTGGGTTCAGAGCAAGTACTTCTTCAGCTGAAGTCTCAGCAGGAACAACCGTTAGGCGGCAGCCGCGGTCAACAAGCATTCGTAGGATGTTTCGTTTTGCACCGAAGTCATAAGCAACAACGTGGTATGGCAATTCTGAGTCTGCTTTCGCTTCAGGAAGTCCACCCGTAAGCGTCCACGAACCTTGTTTCCATTGATACGCTTCTTTTGTTGTAACTTCTTTCGCAAGGTCCATACCTTTCAGGCCAGGGAATTCTTTTGCTTTAGCTAGAGCCAAAGCTTCGTCTAGGTTTCCGTCGTTTACTGAAGAGCCAGCTACAATACAACCGTTCTGTGCGCCTTTTTCACGAAGAATACGCGTCAACTTACGAGTATCAATATCAGCGATACCAACAACGTTTTGCGACTTAAGGTAATCAGAAAGGGATTGTTCATTACGGAAGTTAGAAGCGATTAGAGGGAGATCGCGAATCACAAGGCCTTGAGCGTGGATTGAAGAAGATTCTTCGTCTTCGGAATTGGTTCCGGTATTGCCAATGTGAGGGTAAGTAAGGGTAACGATTTGTTGAGAATAGGAAGGATCAGTGAGGATTTCTTGGTACCCCGTCATCGAGGTATTAAAAACGACTTCACCAACTGCAGAACCTACAGCGCCAATGGCTTCACCGTGAAATACTGTCCCATCTTCTAGGACGAGTAGTGCTGACTTCTTCAAGACAACCTCCAGAAATAAAAATGCATTAAAATTGATTTAATTTGCAAATCTACCTTCCTGCAACACCAAAAACTGCGTGTTTATGGAAATTAGACAAATTGGCGGTATTTTAGTGATCTGCGTGATACGTGTCAACATTTAACTCAAAAGAAATTAAACATTTGTAAGGACTAATTCAATTTACCCCCTCAAAGCTCCAAAAGTTCAACTTTCATGCGCATTTAGCTCGAATATTACGATTTTCTAATTTTCACTCCTCATTTTAGCCAACCATAGAGTGATAAAAATATCAGCAACAAAACGCAATCGATAAATACCAAGAGAAAACATGACAATTTAAAGATCTAAAACAAAAAACACACTAAAGACCACATAAACAGCATAGAAATGGAGTCAAAAAGGCGATAAGAAGAAAGTAGAAGGAAGATCGGAGAAGTGAGATTACTAAGGAAAATGCACCAAATAAAGAAAGCGCCGGCAATTGCCAGCGCATAAATATCTATTTATAGGTCATTCAAACCAAGCACATCCGTCATGGTATAAAAGCCTGCTGGTTTATCATTTAACCAAACCGCGGCCTTGATTGCGCCATTAGCAAAGGTCATTCGATCAGTGGCTTTATGGGTAATTTCCACTCGTTCACCGATATCAGCAAACATAGCGGTGTGTTCACCAATAATGTCACCGGCACGAATCGTCGCGAAACCAATCTCATCTTTAGTGCGCTCGCCAGTAATACCCTCGCGTGACCATACAGCTACATCGTTCAGCTCGTTGCCCATAGCACCCGCAATAGCTTCGCCCATACCAATCGCAGTACCTGACGGTGCATCGACTTTATGACGGTGATGAGCCTCAACGATCTCGACATCACAGTAATCGCCCATCACTTTAGCGGCCTTCTCTAGCAGCTTAAAGACCAGGTTCACACCAACGCTGTAGTTAGGTGCCATTACGATAGCCATCTCTTTTGAAGCAGCATCAATCACCTGCTTCTCTTCTTCAGAGAAGCCCGTTGTACCGATGATCAGTTTTTTACCGTGACGTTTACAAAGTTCAATATTCGCTAATGTGCTAACAGGGGCAGTAAAATCGACAATCACATCAAACTCTTCGATGGCTTTAGACAAATCATCGACTAAAGCAACATCAAAACGACCTTCACCGCATAACTCGCCGACATCTACGCCGACCAAAGATGACTCTGGACGCTCTGAACCAGCTCCAACACTTGCTTCTGAATTATGATGAGCGGCTTTCACCAAGTTGCGGCCCATGCGGCCCGCTGCTCCTGCAATTGCAATTCTTACCACTGCGAATATCTCCATTGTTTTGGTTACCGTTGCCACTTATCTCTTGCAGCAACGTTCAATCGATTAATCTCTTTAAACTAACAACAATCTCAAACTCAGGCTAGCAATTACGAAAACTCTTTTATTACTCGCTCTAAAATTGGCACATTTGCCTCTGGGAAGGCGTATTGATTCAATGATTCTAGGCTTACCCATTCACCTTGCTGACCTTCTTTACCATAAGGCTGCTCTTCAAAATCAGTCACGAGAATGAAATCGAACTTAAGTGACTTATCCGTGTAATCAAATTCAAGATGCTCAAACAGAGACTGCTCGGTCACCTTGATACCGACCTCTTCATCAAGCTCGCGAGTCATCGCTTGCTCAATAGTTTCGCCCTCTTCAACCTTGCCACCTGGAAATTCCCAGAAGCCACCTTTGTGCTTGTCATCTGGACGCTTAGTGATAAAGACCTGTGACTTATCTTGATTGAAGATAATACCCGCTACGATATGGATTCTTTTCATTGATGGTGTTCCTTAATAAAACGCTGAACTCACATAGTCCCTAAATACGTCATCCTCAAGAAAGAGGAACGACTGAGTTGGGGATCTAAAACTACGCGAGCCTAACTAAACAAGATTCCCTACTACGCTCGCTCCTCGCTATAGGGAATGACAACTTCCTTGCGTAACAAAGTAAGCCATGAAATTTACATACAAAAAGAGCCGCCTAAGCGACTCTTTATATTCTATTTGTCAGTTTTATGAAGCTAAGTTGTAGTGTATGAGAGCAAGGCGGTGGCACGGAGCTTACGACTGTTAGTGAGTACCACCAACGCAGCTACCATGCGCTACAGCAACGATTCATTAAACTTACGCGATTTTACCGTGACACTGCTTGTACTTCTTACCGCTACCACATGGGCATGGCTCGTTACGGCCAACTTTACGCTCGTCACGCACTACCGTTTGTGGAGATGCCGCTTCAGCTTCATCGTCAGCTAGCTGGTTTTCAGCTGTTGCATGTTGCGCTTGTGCACGACGCGCCGCTTCTTCAGCTTGAGCTTGACGTTGAGCTTCCATCTTTTCAACTTCTTCTTGTTGCTGAACGCGCACTTTAGAAAGGATGGTAACAACGTCTGTTTTCAGTACATCTAGTAGGCCTTCAAACAGTTCAAACGACTCGCGCTTGTACTCTTGTTTCGGGTTCTTCTGAGCATAACCACGTAAGTGGATACCTTGACGAAGGTGATCCATCGCAGCCAAGTGCTCTTTCCAAAGGCCGTCTAGCGTTTGTAGCATCACAGATTTCTCGAAGTTACGCAGTACTTGAGCACCAACCACTTCTTCTTTCTGTTTGTACGAATCAACCGCCATACCAAGAATACGCTCACGCAATGCTTCTTCATAAAGCTTGTCGTCTTCGTCTAACCAACCTTGAATATCAAAGTCTAGATCGAAGTCATTCTTCAGACGATCTTGCAGACCCGCGATATCCCACATATCTTCAAGAGACTGAGGTGAGATGTATTCATCAATCACTGATGCCAATACATCTTCACGGTTGTGTTCGATCATCTCGCTGATATCGTCAGAGCTCATCAGTTCATCACGAAGCTCATAAACCACTTTACGTTGGTCATTGGCTACATCATCGTACTCAAGAAGCTGCTTACGAATATCGAAGTTACGACCTTCAACTTTACGTTGTGCTTTTTCAATTGAGCGAGAAAGCATCTTAGATTCGATCGCTTCGCCTTCGTCCATACCACTTTGGATAAGACCAGCCATACGATCCGATGTGAAGATACGTAGCAGAGAATCTTCCATTGATAGGTAGAAACGAGAAGAACCCGCATCACCTTGACGACCAGAACGACCACGTAGCTGGTTGTCGATACGGCGAGATTCATGACGCTCAGTACCAATGATGTGCAGACCACCTGACTCAAGCACTTTATCGTGGATTACTCTCCAGTCAGCTTTGATCTTCTCGATCTGCTCTTTGGTTGGATTCTCTAGCTTCTCAACTTGTGCCTGCCAGCTACCACCTAATACGATATCGGTACCACGACCAGCCATGTTAGTTGCGATAGTTACCGCACTCGGCATACCAGCTTGTGCAACGATCTCTGCTTCCATTTCGTGGAATTTAGCATTTAGAACGCTGTGCTTAATTTTTGCTTTTTTCAGTGCGTTAGACAGTAGTTCAGACTTCTCGATAGAAACCGTACCAACCAATGATGGCTGACCAGCAGCTACACGGTCTTTGATGTCTTCAATGATCGCATTGAACTTGTCTTCTTCGGTACGATAAACCACATCTGGCATATCGTTACGAACCATAGGCTTGTTGGTTGGGATAACCACTGTTTCTAGGCCGTAGATAGACTGAAATTCGAAAGCTTCTGTATCGGCTGTACCTGTCATACCTGACAGTTTTTCGTATAGACGGAAGAAGTTCTGGAATGTAATCGATGCTAGCGTCTGGTTTTCATTCTGAATCTTCACACCTTCTTTAGCTTCAACAGCTTGGTGTAAACCTTCAGACCAACGACGACCTGGCATAGTACGACCAGTATGTTCATCAACGATAACCACTTCGCCTTCTTCAGTAACGATGTAGTCGACGTCTTTCTCAAACAGTACGTGTGCACGCAGCGCTGCATTAACATGGTGCAATAGGCTGATATTAGTTGGAGAGTAAAGCGTGTCACCCTCTTCCATCAGGCCGTTTTTGACCATTAGCTCTTCTACAAATTCTTGACCGTTTTCAGTCAGGTGAACCTGTTTCGATTTCTCGTCCATGGTGTAGTGACCTTCACCACGGTACTCTTCAGAATCTTCTTTATCTTGGCGCTCAAGGTTAGGGATCAACGTGTTAATACGCGTGTAAAGATCTGAACTATCTTCAGCTGGGCCAGAGATAATAAGTGGAGTACGAGCTTCATCGATTAAGATTGAGTCAACCTCATCGACAACAGCAAAGAAGCGCTCACGTTGAACACGATCTTCAGCACGGAAAGCCATGTTGTCACGTAGGTAATCGAAGCCAAACTCGTTGTTTGTTCCGTATAGGATATCCGCTTGGTACGCTTCTTTCTTCTCTGGTGGAGCCATGTTTGGCACGTTTACGCCAACAGTCATACCAAGGAATTCAAATAATGGGCGGTTTGTTTCCGCATCACGCTTCGCTAGGTAGTCGTTCACCGTTACTACGTGAACACCTTTGCTAGGTAGGGCGTTAAGATAAGCTGGTAGGGTTGCTGTAAGAGTCTTACCTTCACCAGTACGCATTTCTGCAATTTGGCCAGCATTTAGAACCATGCCACCAATCATTTGCACGTCAAAGTGACGCATGCCGTAAACACGCTTAGACGCTTCACGTACCGTAGCAAATGCTTCAGGTAGAAGTTGGTCTAGCGATTCACCTTTATCTAAGCGCTCACGAAATTCAACCGTTTTTGCTTTTAGCTCTTCGTCTGAAAGTGCTTCAAACGTTGGTTCGAAGTTATTAATTTCTTTTACAATTTTTCTAAGGCGGCGCAGTGTTCTGTCATTGCGACTGCCAATTACCTTTGTCAGCAGCTTAGTAATCATGTGCTTGGAATCTCTTCGTTCTCAGATCGTCCGCGATCTATTTTAAATGCCGTCAGTGTCTCTACTAGCTATGAACTAGTCTTCAGTTACTAACCAAGGATACTGAGATAAATCTAGTATCTTTGATATTGTACTTGAGAGTAGAGTTTTCAAGGCTTGAGTTAAAATTAATGCCCTTTAGTGTAAGTAATTTTCACACCAACAACCATTTATAACCCCATTTGTTTGATGTGCTTGGAACTTTTCTTTCTAATTGCTGATGGATTAGCCAGACTGCAGCTCATTGGGAGACAACTTTCGGATGTTGACGACACTGTATCTGGAAAATAGATACAAAAAAACCAGGTCAATGACCTGGTTTTCGAAATCTTATATTGCTGTAAACAACAATTACGCTAGAACCATTCCTGGTTCAGCAAATGCAACAGGAGAGCCTACTTCTTCTTCGAATGTTGCCCATTCCCAAGCTTCTGCGTCAGCAAGTACTGCACGTAGTAGTTGGTTGTTTAGGCCGTGACCTGATTTGTATGCACGAAACTCACCAATAATAGCGTGTCCACACATGTACAAGTCACCAATCGCATCTAGTACTTTATGAGTTACGAACTCATTGTCAAAACGTAGACCCTCTTCATTAAGAATTCGGTATTCGTCAAGTACGATAGCATTATCAAAGCTACCACCAAGTACTAGGTTTTGAGATTGTAGATACTCAATGTCGCGCATGAAGCCGAAAGTACGAGCGCGAGAGATTTCTTTCACAAAACCTTGTGAAGAGAAATCAAACAACAAACGTTGCTCATCAGATTCAATTGCTGGGTGGTTAAAGTCGATCTCAAAGTCCATACGGAAGCCGTTAAATGGAACAAACTCTGCCCACTTATCGCCATCTTCAAAACGGATAGGCTTTTTGATACGAATAAAACGCTTCGCTGCATTCAGTGTTTCTACACCCGCTTGCTGTAGCAAGTATACGAATGGGCTTGCGCTACCATCCATAATTGGGATTTCAGGAGCATCTACTTCAACAATAATGTTGTCGATGCCCATACCCGCTAAAGCTGCGTTAAGGTGTTCCACTGTAGAGATACGTACGCCTTCGTCATTAACAAGAGCTGTACATAGCATAGTGTCACGAACTGACGCTGGATCAGCTGGGAAATCTACAGGTGGATTTACATCTGTACGACGATAAACAATACCTGTATTTGCAGCTGCCGGGCGAAGAGTAAGTGTGACTTTACGACCAGAGTGGAGACCCACACCAGTTGTTTTCACAATTTCTTTCAGAGTACGTTGTCTGATCATCTGCTTGCCTCGTTATCAGTGCTACAAATCACGGTCAGTATTTACCGACCGCGAATTTTACCATTAATTCGACGATAGTCAAATTTTGGGTATTTGTTAATCAGCCTGACGTCGTAAGAATGCTGGAATATCTAAGTATCCACTCTCTTTCTCAGCCTTAGGTGCTGCACTTTGGCTAGCGCCTGTACCTGAAGAAACAGGTGACGTTGTTGGTTGCGGCTTAACTTGAGGTTTAACCTCAGTTTTTTCTTGCAATGGTTGTGCCACTTTCTCTTCCACTTTTGGTGCAGTTTGAGCCGCTACCTGTGGTTGAGGAGTTGGTGCAACCTTAGCTTTACCACCAGCAACTAATGTAATGTCTGGTTTTTTCTCTGTGCCGATACCTGTTGCAACAACAGTTACGCGGATTTCATCTGTCATATCAGGGTCTAGAGAAGTACCAATCACAACTGTTGCGTTATCAGATGCGAATGCCTTAACTGTATTACCTACTGTTTCGAATTCATCTAGACGCATATCTAGGCCTGCTGTGATGTTCACAAGAACGCCACGTGCGCCAGCTAGGTCGATGTCTTCTAGTAGTGGGCTAGAAATTGCCGTTTCAGCAGCTTCTTCAGCACGGTCTTCACCTTTTGCGATACCGCTACCCATCATTGCATGACCCATCTCAGACATTACGGTGCGAACATCCGCGAAATCGACGTTAATCATACCAGGGCGAGTAATTAGCTCAGCGATACCTTGTACAGCGTTTTTAAGTACATCATTGGCACTTGCGAAAGCTTCTAGCAGAGTTACGCCGCGGCCAAGTACTTTAAGTAGCTTTTCATTTGGAATCGTAATTAATGAATCCACATGTTTAGAAAGCTCTTCAATACCTTGCTCAGCAAACGCTAAACGCTTTTTGCCTTCAAAGCTAAATGGCTTAGTTACAACAGCAACCGTCAGCACACCCAACTCTTTCGCAACTTCAGCAATAACTGGAGCAGCACCTGTACCAGTCCCACCGCCCATACCAGCTGCGATAAATACCATATCGGCGCCAGTTAGAACTTCTTTAATTCTTTCTCGATCTTCGAGAGCTGCATCACGGCCTACTTGTGGGTTTGCACCAGCGCCCAAACCTTTAGTGATATCACCACCAATTTGGATCACGCTGCTCACGCTTGTTTTACGAAGTGCTTGTGCATCAGTGTTAACACTGATGAATTCTACGCCTTCGATTGATTCACGTACCATGTGCTCAACAGCGTTACCGCCACCGCCACCAACTCCAACGACTTTAATTACTGCATCGTCAGACATTTCCATCATCGGTTCAAACATGTGTTATCTCCGTTTTTTCCTGCAACTCAGGTTAAAACTCTTTTTGTATCCAATTACGCAATTTGCCAAATAAACCAGACATAGAAGGTGCTGAACGCTTAGGTTCGCTGTAATCACCTTCATCACTGATCTGACAATCTCTTGCGTAATGAAGTAAACCAACCGCCGTAGAATGATACGGCTCTTTAACATAGTCAGTTAAGCCACTAACTTCTAACGGCTTACCAACTCGAACTTGATTGCGGAAAACACGTTCCGCACACTCTACCAATCCGTCAATTTGTGCCGCTCCACCAGTGAGAACGACGCCAGCTGCAAGGTGGTGTTTAATACCTTCATCTCGTAGCTGTAATTGAACCGTATCAATAGTTTGGTTAACGAGACCCATAAGTTCAGTGTAACGTGGTTCAATCACTTCCGACAAAGTTTGTCGTTGCAAACTTCTCGATGGGCGACCACCAACACTTGGGACGTTAACAGAGTCATCCTTGCTTACGAGTTCACTCAGAGCGCAACCATGGTTTACTTTTATCTCTTCAGCATCGCTCACTGGCGTGCCGAAAGCGAAGGCAATATCACTGGTTACTGCATTTCCTGCGTAGGAAAAGACTTCTGTGTGTCGAAGTGCGCCGCCAGTCCAAATGGAAATATCCATTGTACCCGCACCGATATCGACAACACATACTCCAAGCTCTCTCTCGTCTTCAGTAATTACCGCATTGCTTGAGGCAAGTCCTGAAAACACGATTTGTTCTACTGTGAGACCACATCGTTCAACAGCTTTAATAATGTTTCTCGCCATGTCGCTATGGCAAGAAATTAGGTGAACACTGACTTCCATTCGAACACCAGATAAGCCAAGTGGGTTCTTAATCCCTTCTTGATAATCAATGGTAAATTCTTGTGGGATCACGTGCAGAATTCTCTGCTCATCACCTATTTTAATTGATTTCGCGGTATGGATCGCTCGATCCATATCGTCTTGAGACACCTCTTCATCAGAGATAGTGCCCATGCCTTTTTCAATTCGGCTTGCGATATGTTTACCCGATAGCGAGATAAATACATTGCTGATTTGGCATTCCGCCATCAACTCTGCTTGATCAATAGCTCGCTGAACCGACTTAACTACCGACTCTAGGTCGTTTACACCACCTTTATCCATACCTCTGGATGGGCTTTGCCCAGAACCAATGATATTGATTTGACCATCAGGCAATATTTCACCAACCAGAGCTGATATGGTCGCAGTGCCTATATCAAGACCAACGATTATGTTGTCATCTGCGGTCTTAGTCATCTGTGCTCTCTTCTAACTCTTGCTCTGGAAACCAGCCTACAGCGGCTCCCGTATCATACCTGAGGTCGATGTAGCTCACTTGATTCGCTTTACTACCAAGTTCGTTGTAAAGCGAAATGAAGCGTTCAACACGCTCATCTAAAGAATCTTTACCTAGTTCTAAACGGATACCGTTATCTAGGATTATTTGCCAAGCGCGACGCTCATTGAGAACGAGAGAGGTAACGGTTAACCCTAGACTGTTAATCAAAGGGGTTATCTGTCGCCACTTTTCTATCACTTCTTGGCTGGTGCCGTCTGGGCCGTAAAGCTTAACTCTATCGCCCTTCAACAGGCCGATATCACCATTAAACACCTGACCATCGTCATTCAGCAGCATGTTACCGTTCCAGATTGCTGCCGCATGGTACTCAGTCAAAAATACTTTTATTGTGTCTGGCCACTGCTTACGAATGGAGACCACTGAAACCCAAGGTAACGCTTCTAAACTGTCTTGCAACACACCGATGTCTTGCGACATGAAGGTTCCAATGTGCTCTAGCTCGCTAAAGGCATGTTGAACATCACCAGCGGTTACGTAAGTTAAGTCGCCTTGAAGTACTATTTTGGAGAGAGGCAATCGCTGATCGTCCCACATCCAAGTTAGTGTGGTATAGAAAAGAAACCCAATGAATAGCAATACCATGACAAAAAAAGACCCGCCTAAGGCGTGTTTCTTGAGCGACGGTAAACTGAATAGGTGGCGGTTTTCGCTAAAAGTACTTTCTACCAAAGCCCGCATTCCCTGTCGTTGGTTCGCAATTCTATTCCCTATCTTCGTAATAGAGGTAAAAGCACTTACTTTAACCTATGAATTATACTGAGCAAAATCAAACTATCAAACGTTGATAATAAGATTTTTGGTCAATTTTAGGTCAATCGCAAGAAACGAGCGATCGACCACAGTATGTAGACGCTATTCTGTTACGCGTTCTGCATTTTATTAATGTCTAACTGTAACGATTCCAACTGCTTCGCCACTCGACCAACATCGCCTGCACCCTGCGTTAAAACAAGGTCACCGCCTTGAATTACGTTGGCTAAAGCCGATGGCAGCGTGTTGATATCAGCAACAAAGATGGGATCAATCTTACCACGCCCACGAATAGTTCGACTTAACGAGCGTCCGTCAGCCCCTGCAATAGGTTTCTCACCTGCAGAATAAACATCTAACAGAATAAGCACATCAACCTGCTCAAGAACGTTCGCGAAGTCATCATACAGATCGCGAGTGCGGCTATAACGGTGCGGTTGGAAGATCATCACAAGACGTTTATCAGTCCAACCACTTCGTGCAGCTTGAATGGTGACATCAACTTCGGTTGGGTGATGGCCGTAATCATCGACCAGCATTGCAACACCCTTACCCGTTTCATATTCACCAAGGTGATCGAAACGACGGCCAGTGCCTTCCGTTCCAGCCATCGCTTTTAGAATCGCTTCATCGCTGATGTCATCTTCCGTCGCAACCGCAATCGCCGCTGATGCGTTCAGTGCGTTATGGCGACCGGGAATGTTCAACGTAATATCGAGATTGGCTTTACCTTTACGAACAACCGTAAACTTGCCTTGCTGACCTTGTTGTACATAGTTTTCAATGCGGATATCAGCGTCTTCAGAGAAGCCGTAAGTAATCACTTGGCGGCTCACCTGAGGGATAAGTTCACGTACAACAGGATCATCTACACACATCACAGCCTGGCCGTAGAACGGCAGGTTGTGTAGGAAATCGATAAATGTCTGCTTTAGCGTTTCGAAATCGCCGCCGTAGGTATCCATATGATCCGCTTCAATGTTAGTTACGATACTAACCATAGGTTGCAGATGTAAAAATGAAGCATCACTCTCATCGGCTTCAGCGATAAGAATACGGCTTGAACCTAAACGTGCGTTAGTGCCAGCACTTTTAACCAAACCACCGTTTACGAAGGTTGGATCTAGGCCGGCTTCCGAGTAAATCTGTGTCACTAGCGCAGTCGTGGTTGTTTTACCGTGCGTACCTGCCACAGCAATACCGTGACGAAAACGCATCAGCTCAGCCAGCATTTCTGCACGACGAACGATCGGTGTGCGCGCTTCACGAGCTGCAATAATTTCTGGGTTTTCTTCGTTGATAGCGGTTGAAACAACCACCACACTTGCGTCGGCAACGTTACTCGCTTGGTGACCGATATAAACGGTCGCACCCTTGCTAACTAAACGATCAGTCACTGGGTTTTGAGCAATATCAGAACCCGTGATCTGGTAGCCTTCATTTAGCAAGACTTCAGCAATCCCGCTCATTCCGGCACCACCAATACCAATGAAGTGGATAGATTTAACACGGCGCATCTCTGGCACCATTGCACGGATTTGCGCTAAGTCTTGGGTATGTTCAATCGTCATCAATTCAATCTCATTATTTTGCTAAAGCTTTAATCGCTTCAGCGACGGTCACATCAGCATCAAGCTTGGCGGCTTGACGAGCTTTTGTTGCCATCATTTTTAATTCATTTCTATCAAGCTGCGCGATAGTGTTCGCTAGCTTATCAGCCGTTAGTTGAGGCTGTTCAATCATTAACGCTGCGCCACATTCAACTAAATGGTCGGCATTCAACGCTTGTTGTCTGTCTTTGTGCATAAACGGAACGAAGATAGAACCGACACCTGCCGCAGACACTTCTGATACGGTTAATGCACCTGAGCGACACACTAATAGATCTGCCCACTCATAAGCTTGCGCCACATCATCAATAAATTCAGTCACTTGAACATTACCAACAGAATGTGATTTGTATTGCTCAATAACTTGTTGTTGATTGTTCTTACCCGCTTGGTGCATCACAGTGAAGCCTTCACCAAGCTGCGCCATCGTTACTGGCAAGGTATCGTTTAGGATTTTTGCGCCCTGACTGCCGCCCATAACCAAGATGCGGATGTCACCATCACGCTCAGCCATGCGTTGCTCGGGTTCAGCTAAGGCAACCACATCTTCGCGTACTGGGTTACCCACCACTTCTGCGGTAGGGAAAGCACCAGGGAAAGCTTGGAAAACCTTTTTAGCAATCTTAGACAGCCATTGGTTGGTTAAACCTGCCACTGCATTTTGTTCATGGAGAACCACTGGAATGCCAGACAACCATGCCGCGATACCACCCGGGCCACTCACGTAGCCACCCATACCAAGTACCACATCAGGCTGCCATGCTTTGATGTGTTGCCTTGCTTGAAGTATGGCATTAATAATCTGGAACGGCGCTTTAATTAACTTGCTAATGCCTTGACCACGCAGGCCTTTCACTTTGATGAAGTCGATTTCAATGCCATGCTTTGGCACTAAATCCGCTTCCATTCTGTCTGCTGTGCCTAACCAGCGAATTTCCCAACCTTGTTGCTGAAGCTTTTTCGCTACTGCTAACCCTGGGAAAACGTGACCGCCAGTACCACCAGCCATCACTAAAAGTTTTTTGTTTTGTTTCATCACGTTAGATTCTTATTCTACTAATTCGTTTTGACTATCAGCTTGTTCTTTTTTTTGCATTCGGCATTCGTGGTCAATGCGCAGCAGCATTGATACCGCCACAGACATAACAATTAAACTCGAACCACCATAACTGATTAGCGGTAGGGTTAGACCTTTGGTCGGAACGATGCCAGATGCAGCACCTACGTTAACAAGCGTCTGAAACGCAAACCAAATACCAATACCAAAAGCCAGATAGCCGCTGAACACTTGATCGTGTTCAAAGGCTTTTTTACCTATCAGAATGGCTTTTAACACCAAGCTGAAGATCAACATTAATACTAAGGTAACACCGACAAAGCCAAGCTCTTCAGCCAACACAGCAAATACAAAATCGGTATGCGCTTCTGGTAAGTATTCGAGTTTTTGAATCGAGTTACCAAGCCCTTGCCCCATCCAATCACCACGGCCAAACGCCATCAATGACTGAGTTAACTGGTAACCACTGCCGAACGGGTCGTTCCAAGGTTCCCAGAATGAGGTAACACGTCGAACACGATAAGGTTCTATAACAATCAAACCGACGACCGCGGCAATACCTGCCACCATCAAGGCGATAAACTGTGAAAGCTTGGCACCAGCAATGAATAGCATGCCGAACAGGGTCACTAGCATTACGACCACAGTACCTAAATCGGGCTGGCCTAGCAGCAGCACGGCAAAAGCGCCGAATACCATGATCGGTTTACCAAAACCACCGAAGAAGGTTTTTCTCACTTCATCTTGCTTCCGAACCAAGTAGCCCGCCATAAAGATAAACAGCGATAACTTGGCAACTTCAGCGGGTTGTAAGTTAAATAGCCCTAATGGGATCCAACGCGATGCGCCGTTAACCGACTTACCGACGGCTAATACCACAATCAGCAAGAAGAAGGACAAGCCCAGTAGATACATACTGTATTGAAACCAGCGTTGCATCGGGATTTGCAATATGACGCTAGAGACACCTAACGCCAATACAAGGAAGATGGCATGACGGAACATAAAGTGAAACGGCTGATCGGTTAAACGAGCACTGATGGGGAACGAAGCAGACGTCACCATCACCAAACCTGTCAGCATTAGCCCAAGAGCAATCCACACCAATTGACGATCGTAAAGCGCCTCGGGAGTAGCACGGTTTAGCCACTGCCAGATGGATTGATTAATCTCTTTGACTCTTTGCACCGAATGTTAGTCCTTCAACACGTTAAGCATACTCATGAGCAAGCTCAGTGAACGCATCACCTCTTGCCATGAAATTATTAAATTGATCGAAGCTTGCGCACGCCGGAGACAGCATCACCATATCTCCAGCCACCAGCTGTGGCGAGATAGATTCGATTATCTGCTGCATGGTATCGAACTTTTGTGCCGATGGGTGCAGAGGCATGAATTGATCTGCATCTTCACCGAAACAACACAGCTGAACACGCTCAAGTTGCGCCAATACTGGTTCAAGCTCACTAAAGTCAGCACCTTTACCAACGCCGCCAACCAAAAGATATAACGTACCTTGATACTCCAACCCAGACAGGGCTGCCAATGTGCTGGCTACATTCGTTGCTTTGGAGTCATTAACCCATTTGATTTCGCGCTTGTCAGCCACGACTTGGCAACGATGCGTCAAACCGTTATAGGCCTTCAAAGCATCAAGACTTTTGCTGTAGTCGATACCAACTTGCTTCAATAGTGCAAGTGAGACTAACGCATTCGCCACATTGTGACGTCCAACCAATGTTAAATCTTGGGTAGCAAGGACAGGTTTACCGTGATCGACCAACCACTCAGTACTATCAATCGTTGATACACCAAACTCTTGGTTATCTAGGCCAAAAGTCAACAATGGCATTGTCTGGTCAGGGTAAGTCTCTTTGTCTTCACGATTAACAGTCGCACACTGCGCGTTATTAAAGATTCTTAACTTGGCCTCACGGTAATCAGCCATGCCTTGATAGCGATCCATATGATCTTCAGACAGATTTAAGAATGCCGCAGCGGCAAGTTTTAAATTCGATGTAGTTTCTAACTGAAAACTTGAAAGTTCAAGGACATATAAATCCGCATCAAGTTCTAGAAGGTCTAGGGCAGGAATGCCAATATTGCCGCCAACGCCAACATTAAGCCCAGCAGCCTTAGCAAGCACACCAGTCAGATCAGTCACGGTACTCTTACCGTTTGAACCAGTAATCGCCACAACAGGCTTATCTACAGCCCAACCAAACAGCTCGATGTCGCCAACGACAGGCGTACCCGCTTGAAGCACATCTTGAATTTCAGGTGTCGCTAAAGCAATGCCTGGGTTAGCAACCACCAGATCAGCCTCAGCTAGCCATTGGCTATTCCAGCTTCCAGAATGCAGCTCAACCGACTCAGGCAAAGATTCCTTTCCTGGTGGTAGCTCTCGCGTATCAATTACCTTTACGCAAGTATGGGGCTGATATTTTACGAGATGTTTAACGACAGAGAGCCCGGTAATACCGAGCCCCACAACCACTACATTTTGAATATTTTGCCAACGTTCCATTTAAACAAGATGCTCTTAATAGTTTTAAAGAGCCTCTAATCTGAGGCTCACATAGGATTAACGAACTTTCAGTGTCGCTAGGCCAACCAGTACTAATACCATTGAGATTATCCAAAAACGCACGATAACACGCGGCTCTGGCCAACCTTTAAGTTCATAGTGGTGGTGAATCGGTGCCATGCGGAAAATACGCTGACCACGCAATTTGTAAGAGCCCACCTGCAGAATCACTGACAGAGTCTCCATTACAAACACACCACCCATGATCACTAGTACCAACTCTTGACGAACGAGTACCGCAATCACACCTAACGCACCACCCAGTGCTAGAGAGCCAACATCGCCCATGAATACTTGTGCTGGGTAAGTGTTAAACCATAGGAAGCCAAGGCCTGCACCAACGATAGCAGTACATACCACCACCAGTTCAGAGGTGTATGGGATGTATGGAATGTGTAGGTATGCTGCAAAGTTAACGTTACCTGTCGCCCAAGCGATAACAGCAAAACCCGCAGCAACCATAACCGTTGGCATAATCGCCAAGCCATCTAGGCCATCAGTTAGGTTTACCGCGTTACTAGTACCCACAATAACAAAGTAAGTCAGCACGATGTACAGCAGGCCAAGTTGTGGCATCACATCTTTAAAGAAAGGCACCACTAATTGTGTCGCAGCAGTGTCTTGCCCATGAGCATACAGAGCAAACGCCACAACCAATGCAATAGCCGATTGCCAGAAGTACTTCCAACGCGCAATCAAGCCATCAGTGTTCTTACGAACGACTTTACGATAATCATCAACAAAACCAACTGCACCGTAACCGCCTAGCACGACAAGTACGGCCCAAACGTAAGGGTTTGATAAGTCAGCCCAAAGTAAGACCGTAATGATGATCGCAGCAAGGATCATCACACCACCCATGGTTGGTGTACCACGCTTACTGAAGTGAGATTCTGGGCCGTCATTACGAACAACTTGGCCAATTTGCAGCATTTGCAGACGCTCAATTAAACGAGGTCCCATCCACAGCGACAGACATAAAGCCGTCAAAATGCTCGCGATTGCACGAAACGATAAGTATTCGAACAAACGGAAAAAAGAAAAGTGTGGCTGTAGTAGCTCTGCAAGCCAAATTATCATGAAAAGTTCTCCTTTAAAGCAGCGGCTATTTTACTCATTCCTGCACTATTGGCGCCTTTTACCAACAAGGTATGTGGCGCGTTTTCTGGCAAGCTCAAGTGCTGCTCTATGTGCGCGATCATCGCTTCATGCGTTGCAAAGTGAGTGCCGTTACACACTTCACTAATCACCTTGGTATCATCACCGTAAGTGAGTACATGCTCAAAAGCGAATGGGGCAGCATATTCACCGACTTGACGGTGAAGTGCAAGGCTTTCATCGCCTAACTCAGCCATATTGCCTAAAATCAACCAACGTTGACCTTTGAAGCTCGATAGCAATTTAGCTGCCGCCTTCATTGCAGGCACGCTGGCGTTATAACTGTCATCTATCAGCTTGATATTCTGACTTAATTGTTGAACCTCAACTCGTCCTTTGACTGAGATAAGATTCGCTAAACCATTTTTTATTTCATCGAGCGTTGCGCCAAACTGAATGCTCAGTGCTACTGCGGCTAATGCGTTGGCTACATTGTGCTGACCAATAATGCCAAGTTCGACATCGATAGCGCCTTGCGGGGTCTGCATATCAAAGCAAGCTTCACCCTGCTCGTTGATGCGAATATTCGTCGAAAAGTAATCCGCCGTGTCATCACTTTCAGAAAAGGTCAGTACGTTTTTGTCTGCAAGCACATCTTTCCAGAAGTCACCACCATTGCTCTCTAGGTTAACAATAGCAGTATCACCAGCAGCAAGCCCCTGAAAAATTTCGCCTTTCGCTTGTTTAACACCATCAATTGAGCCAAAGCCCTCTAGATGCGCGGCAGCAACGTTATTCACTAAGGCCACCTGTGGTTTCACAAGCTGCGTGGTATAGGCAATTTCACCAATGTGGTTCGCGCCCAGTTCTATCACGGCATAGTCGTCATTGGGTTCACTGCGCAGCAAGGTTAGTGGTACTCCAATATCATTATTGAAGTTACCCGCTGTAAACAGCACTTTGCCACGTTGTTGTAGAATACTCGCGACCATCTCTTTGACGGTCGTTTTGCCACAGCTTCCTGTTATCGCCATGGTTGGCACGTTACATTGTTTGTGGATCCAAGCACTTAGCTGACCTAAAGCAAGTTTAGTGTCTTCAACAACAACTTGAGTAATATTTAGGTCAAGTTTTCGTTGAACTAATAACGCACTCGCATTGGCCTCAACAGCCTGACCACAAAAATCATGCGCATCAAAACGTTCACCTACAAGAGCAACAAACAGTGCACCTTCTTCAACGGTGCGAGTATCGGTAGAAACCGCATTGATCAAACTATTGCTCGATTTGCCAGCCTCTATCAGCTGACCGTACACCGCTGAGCAGATCTGCTCGAGTGATACATCAATCATTATGAAATACCTAAAAGTTGTAGTGCTGACTCTCGATCCGAATAGTGGATCGTTTTGTCTTTCAATACTTGGTAATCCTCATGGCCTTTACCTGCCAGAAGAATAATGTCGTTATTACCCGCCTGCTCTAGAGCAAACTTAACCGCCTGAAAGCGATCGTGTTCAACAAAGGCGACTTCAGGCTCACTTAAACCTGCCAGCATGTCTTTAACAATCAATGCCGGGTCTTCACTGCGAGGGTTGTCATCTGAAATAATAATGTTATCGGCGAACTGCTCTGCGGTAACCGCCATCATAGGGCGCTTGCCTGTATCTCGATCACCACCGCAGCCAAAGATTGCCCATAGCTTTCCAGAGCAATGTACACGTAGTGCTGCCAATGCTTTCTCTAATGCGTCAGGTGTATGCGCGTAGTCGACAACCACTTTCGCTTTGTTTGGTACTTGGAACAATTCCATACGGCCAATCACAGGTTGCAATTGAGGTGCTGTGTCGATCAAGGTTTGCTTGTCGATGCCTAGTACAAGTAGGGTCGCGAAAGCAACCAATACATTTGATGCGTTGAACTGGCCAATTAAAGGAACAGACAGTTGTCCCTGCCCCCAGCTACCATCAAAAGCGAGTTTGATACCCGTCTCTGCATAAGCAACATCCGATGCCCATACTGACTGCTGGTAGCCCGATAACGGAAGCAATGACACAGCTACTGCATTGGACAGATCAGCCATCCAAGCTTTACCGACTTCATCATCAACATTAATCACAGCGTGCTTACACTTATGCTGAGTAAACAAGCTCTTCTTAGCCAGAGCGTACTCTTGCATCGTGCCGTGGTAATCCAAGTGGTCACGGCTCAAGTTAGTAAATACACCAGCCTCAAAATCCAATGCCTTAACTCGGCCTTGAACCAAACCATGAGAAGATATTTCCATAGCTGTGTAAGCCGCGTTTTCTTCCGCTAACTCACTCAGTGTGCGTTGTATTTCAATCGCACTGCCGGTGGTATTCGCCGCGGTTTTTAGACTATCTAAAAAGCCATTACCCGTGGTGCCCATTACCGCAGAGCGTTGACCAACAAGATCAAGCCATTGAACTATCAATTGGGTGATGGTGGTTTTGCCATTGGTGCCGGTAACACCAATCAGCTTAGTCGCCTGAGACGAGTAAACACGACCGGCCAACTCAGATAACACCAAGTTAAGGTCTTTAATGTAAACAACCGGAACAGCATCCAACCACTCAATCAGACCATGGGCCTTTTCAGCATCAGCTTGTGCGATAACGGCATTGGCTCCCTGTGAGACCGCTTTGTCAATGAAACGACGGCCATCAACAGCATGCCCAACTACAGCAACAAAAATATCGCCGTCTTTGATGGCACGACTATCCAACTCCAACTGTTCAACGGCAATCGCATCCAGCTCAGGTGAACTAAAGTCACCCCAAGGGGAAAGTAAAGATGACAGCGTGAGGCTATTACTCATATTGAATCCTGATTGGCTCTATTCTTGAAACTTGTTTTCATCAGCAGGGACATTCAGTATTTGCAATGCACCCTTCATGATTTCAGAAAAAACGGGGGCAGCAACTGAACCGCCATAGTAAAGGTCACCTTGAGGCTCATTGACCACAACAACCAGCGCGACTCTTGGGTCACTAACCGGGGCAAAACCTGCAGTAATCGCAATGTATTCGTCGCTGTATCCGCCAGCTTCAGCCTTACGAGAAGTACCCGTTTTTGCTGCAACTCGGTAACCAGGAACGGCCGCTCTTGTTGCTGTGCCGCCTTTTTGAGTCACCCCTTCGAGCATATTCAAAACCAGTTCAGCGTTCTCGCGCTTGATGATCTGCTTAGAAAAGTCTTGGTCGTTACTCTTAATAATATGAATCGGTTCATACATGCCTTTGTTGGCTAGCGTCGCATACGCATGGGCCAACTGCATCGGTGTAACAGACAAACCGTAACCGAATGATAGTGTTGCAATTTCAAACTTAGACCAGCGACGACGATTCGGGAAAATACCGCTCGTTTCACCGATTAAGTTCAGCCCAGACATTTCGCCCAGACCAACAGAACTGTACATCCCTAGCAGAGCTTCTAAAGGCATGTTAAGTGCCAACTTCGCCACACCGATGTTACTCGACTTCTTGAGGATCAGCGCTAAATCAGCCTTACCGACTTTAGACGAGTCTCGCACACGACTGCCACCGATCTGCATGATGCCGTTGCCAGTATCAATAACGATATCTGGATCAGCTGTACCGTTCTCTAGCGCTGCTAAAACCACAAAAGGTTTCACGGTAGAACCGGGCTCCATCGCATCGGTAAGTACGCGGTTACGCATCTTAAAGCTTTGTAAGTCAGCACGATTGTTCGGGTTATAAGAAGGCGCATTAACCATCGCCAACACAGCGCCGGTTTTTACATCCAACAAAATCGCTGAGCCAGAAGTCGCCTTATGATCGGCCACCGCCTGTTTAATCGCTCGGTAGGCGATCGCTTGTAATCGTTGATCGATCGTTAGCTCGAGTGGTTTGCCTTCTTCACGCTCTTCTAAAGCAATGTTTTCAACAACACGTCCGTAGCGGTCTTTACGAATCGTTCGCTTACCGGCCTCGCCTGTGAGCCATTTGTCATAGCTGCGCTCAACGCCTTCTAGGCCGTGTCCATCAATGCCGGTAACACCGATAAGGTGCGCACTGACTTCGCCTGCAGGGTAGTAACGTCGAGATTCCGCTTTCAGGCCAACACCCACCAGCTTAAGCTCACGGATATACTTAGCCATTGCAGGGCTAACTTGTCTTTGCAGGTAAATAAATCGACGGGATTTGTTGCTAGAGATCTTGTCGATCATCGATCGTCGCTCTAAGCCAAGTACATCGGCTAACGCGTACCAACGATCAATTTGGGCCATGCCGTTTTTATCGAAAATCGTTTTAGGATCGGCCCATACCGCTTCAACTGGAACACTCACAGCAAGCGGCTCGCCATTGCGGTCTGAAATAATACCGCGAGCAGAAGGAATGGCCTTAACACGTACTGAGCGAAGGTCGCCCTGACGAATTAAGTTATCTGGTTCAATAATTTGGATGTAAGCCACACGACCAACCAGCGCAGCAAAGGCAAGAAACACGAAAGCAATAACGACGTTGAAACGCCATTTAATAAGAATTGGACCCGAATCCTTTTCGCTCTTCACTCGCTCTTTCGTTGGTTTCTTAACGGCTTTTGCGGGTGCTTTTTCCTTTTTACCGGTCATTTCAGTGTGATCACAACTTCTTTTTCAGAGTCTGGACGTTTCATGTCTAGCTCTCTTTTTGCCGATGCTTGAACGCGACTATGTTCAGCCAGAGCCGTCTCTTCAAGCATTAAATTTCGCCACTCATCATCAAGCTGTTCTCGCTCCACCAACGCCGTGTCTTTTTGCGTGATCGCCTGACGTGACATATGTGTCGTAAGAACGACCCCCATCGCACTCGCGAAGATACAGATAAGAAGCATCAATGGGACCTTGCCCACGGAGATCAAATCAAAAAATATTATCTTGGCTAAGTTCGGTTTGGAGGTCTTCATTGACTATAGCTTTTCTGCGATTCGTAATACTGAGCTACGCGAACGAGTATTCTCATCCACTTCATCTTTAGAAGGCTTGATCGCTTTACCAACAGGCTTAAGATCAGCACTGCCTAGCGCTTTGATCTGCTCTTCTGTTAGTGGCAGGCCATGTGGTACTTGCGGACCTTGGCTCTCTTTACGGATAAAGCGCTTCACCATGCGGTCTTCAAGAGAGTGAAAGCTAATAACAGACAAACGGCCTTGAGGAGCAAGAATGCTTGCTGCGCCTTTCAGGGCTGTATCGATCTCTTCAAGTTCACTGTTGATGTAGATACGGAAGGCTTGGAAAGCACGTGTTGCTGGGTGCTTTTTCTCTTTGAAGCTTTTTGGAGCTACATCCGAGATAAGCTTAGCCAACTGACCGGTACGCGTTAGTGGTTCGTTCTCTTCATTCTCTTGATAAGCAATGATGCCTTTCGCGATACGACGAGCGTGTTTGTCTTCACCGAACTCACGAATAACCCATGTGATGTCATCAAGATCGGCTTCAACTAACCACTGAGAGACAGGAATACCGGTTGTTGGGTCCATACGCATATCAAGCGGACCGTCTTTCATGAAGCTAAAGCCACGCTCAGCGTCATCTAGCTGTGGTGAAGAAACACCTAGATCCAGTAACACACCATCCACTTGACCGACTAAGTCATAACGCTCTGCATATTCAGCCATACCTGAGAACGGGCCGTGAATAATCGTAAAACGAGGGTCATCAATCTTTTGCGCTTCTGCAATCGCTTGTGGATCGCGGTCAATACTAAAGAGTCGTCCATTCTCGCCCAGTTTAGACAGGATTGTACGGCTGTGACCACCACGGCCAAAAGTACCATCGATGTAGGTACCGTCAGGTTTGATCGCAAGTCCGTCAATAGATTCGTTAAGCAATACTGAAATATGTTTGAATGCTTCTGTCATAGTCTTCTCAGTGAGTGGATTGAGCCATTAGTTCGGCAATAATTTGTTCTATTAACGTTTTAGTGTACTGATTTCACGCCGTATCTCCACCATATTGTGTATAGGCTTTGGGAATTTTTGACCCAAGCTCATATCAGGGTGAAGGATTCTAAGGAAATCTAAATAAATTACGTCAATATAAAGCAAAAAACCCATCACTACCGTTAAGTAATGATGGGTTCTTTATATAGGTGGAGTTGACACATACGCCGGGTTCTGTTCCGCTTGCGCGGCGGTAACCATTCGTCTAGGCCTGCAATCGCTCACAGGCTCAAGCAATCTACCCGCCCCCATACGCGAGCAACGCAATGTGAGGGCCTATTTGATCTTGCTCCGGGTGGAGTTTACCTTGCTACGAACTGTTGCCAGCCGCACGGTGCGCTCTTACCGCACCCTTTCAGCCTTACCTGTGCCCCTTCCGAAGAAATGAGGCCATCGGCGGTCTTCTCTCTGCTGCACTTGTCGTGGGCTCGCGCCCCCCAGACGTTATCTGGCACCCTGCTCTATGGAGCCCGGACGTTCCTCCCCTCTACCAGTCTCCCGAAGGACTTCAACGTCAGTTTCCCGAAGGACCTCAACGTCAGTCTCCCGAAGGACATCAGCAAAGCAGCGATTACCCGTTCAACTCCGAGGGCGAATTGTATAGAGATTAGGGTGCAGTGTCTAGCGAGATCACAAATATGGTGCAAACCTCTAAGCAACTGCGTGAATTTTACACAATTCAGACAAAAAAAGAGGAATAACGGCAATACCATCACTCCTCACAAGCTTTTCAATACAGGTTAGCTACTCTATAAAGAGGTTTCTAGTGGTCTAGATGCTCAAGGCCCCACTTGTACAGCGCGTTCTTTTTCAGGTTGTAGATTTCAGCTGTCATTGCCGCCGCTTTTTTAAGAGGTAACTCTTTAGTTAGGATACCCAGAGTACGAGTCGCTTCGTCTGGCAGTTCTGTGCTCGCTTCTTCACGATGACCATGAATCAGTAACACCATCTCACCGCGCTTACGGTTCGAATCTTCTTCAATCCACTCAATCAACTCACCCAGTGGCAATCCTTGAATTGTTTCGAATGTCTTAGTCAGCTCACGTGCCAAGACAACTTCACGGTCTGGGCCTAAGATCTCAAGCATATCTTGTAGAGAATCTGAGATTCGATGTGGTGATTCGTAGAAGATACACGTGCGCTCTGCTTTCGCGATCTCTAGGAACTTATCTTTACGACCTTTGCTCTTTGGCGGCAAAAAGCCTTCAAAGCTGAAACGATCAGACGGTAAACCAGACGCACTCAATGCCGTAATCACTGCACAAGCACCAGGAAGTGGCACAACTCTCACACCCGCTTGACGACATTGTGAGACAAGATGGTAACCTGGGTCACTAATTAAAGGAGTACCCGCATCAGAGACTAATGCGATAGACTGACCTTCTAATAACCTTTCGACTAGAACTTGTGCTTTAGTTTGTTCATTATGATCATGTAAAGCGAACGTTCTGGTTGATATATTGAAGTGAGCAAGCAGCTTACCCGTGTGGCGTGTGTCTTCGGCTGCAATAACATCGACACTTGATAAAATTTCAATTGCTCTTTGAGTGATATCTCCCAAATTTCCGATTGGGGTTGGCACAATGTAGAGAGTTGGGCTCTCTGTGAGCAAGGTTTTGTTATCTGTCATTTGTTTACCATCACTTCAACGATTAATATAGATACAAATTTATACGGAATTTAAAGAACTCATGGCAACGATGAACCATAAGAGACTCAGTGTACCACGCTTACTAACTCCAATTGCATTAGCAATTACATTGGCGGCTTGTTCTTCAGGTCCTCAAGCACCAACGAGCGTTGATATTACACTAGATCCAGCGCAATCAACTGAAAGTTACATGATGCAGGCGGATAGTAGCAAAGGAAGTCTACAAAACGACTGGTTAATCATGGCGCTTAAGGCTTCTGTGCAAGTTGGAAAAACCGATCAAGCAACTCTGCTGATTAAACGCTTAGCAAAACAAGAGCTGAGCGAAACGCAACAAGCGGAATGGCAATTAGCGCGCGCTCAGCTGCTGGTGAATAACTCACAGCCAGATCAAGCTTATAGCCAACTAAACTTCCAGCCTTGGTGGAAGCTTCCGAACGAGCAGTGGAAAGATTATCACGAGCTACGCGCGAACATCTCAGAGATGAAGAGTGAGTATTTTGAAGCAAGCCGTGAGTTAGTGCTCTATTCAGAGTACCTAGAGGCTGACGACGAGCTTCAACAGCAAACTGCCGACCGTATTTGGCAAAACCTGAATAGCTACTCTCAATACGAGATTCTAGAACTGAAAACATCACCGACAGAAGATGTGCTTTCAGGTTGGTTACAACTGGCAATCTACATGAAGACGCTGAACTCAAATCTTCCAAACCTGCAGGAAACCTTATCGGATTGGTTAGCCGAGAATCCTCAGCACCCAGCTGCTACTTACACACCTCAGGCGATCACCGACATCTTGGCGCTAGAGATCAGCAAGCCAACCAGCACTGCACTGTTGCTGCCGCTAACGGGTAAATACGGTAAGCAAGCACAACTGGTACGTGATGGCTTCATCTTTGCGATGATGAACGACAAAGAACGCGAAGAAGATGCAACGCTGACAGTAATGGATACCAACGTGCAAAGTGCTGCTGAGATTAAAGCGATACTGGAAGAGAACAACGTTGATTTCATTGTGGGTCCGCTGATCAAGAGCAACATTACTAAGCTTCAGCAAGCGCAGAAAAACCACGAGAATTCGATTCCAGCTTTAGCTCTGAACATTCCAACGCAACTAGAACCTGATACCAATATTTGCTATCTCGCTCTATCGCCTGAACAAGAAGTTGCTCAGGCAGCGAAACACCTATTTGCTCAAGGCTACAAGTATCCGCTTATCCTTGCGCCAAGAGGACGTTTAGGTGAGCGTGTTGAGCAAGCGTTTAAAGAAGAGTGGAAAAAATACAGCAGCAACGATGTGGCTATCAGCTTGTTCTCTGACAAACGCCAACTGCAACGTAATGTGAATCAGGTATTTGGCTTGCAAGAGAGCCAACAACGTATCGCTCAAATGGATGGGTTACTGAACCTAGACCTAGAAACCGAGCCACGCAGCCGTCGTGATATCGATTCTGTCTACATTGTGGCTAAGAACTCAGAGCTAACGCTAATCAAACCCTTCATTGAAGTTGCAATTAACCCAGATGCGAGCCAACCCGCTCTGTTCTCAAACTCACGCAGCAACAGCGGTGATAAGCAGTATGAAGACCTAACCGGCGTGTTCTACAGCGACATCCCACTATTGGTTGAGAACAAAAACGAGCTTAATAAAGAGCTAAACGACCTATGGCCTGCACACTCAAACGGCCAAAAGCGTCTGCAAGCACTGGGAATGGATGCATACTACCTAATGGATGCACTGCCACAGATGAAAGCCGTACAGGGTTACAGCATTCCAGGTGAAACGGGTGTGCTAACCATCGATAACAACTGTGTGGTTCAACGTGAAATCAGCTGGGCAGAGCATGGGGCTTTTTAGCCGAAAGTTCCTATCCAAACCAACCATCACCCACAAACAAGTGGGTGATAAATACGAGGCCGTGGCAAAATCTTATCTGATTAACCACGGTTTATCGTTAATAGAAGAAAACTTCATAGCAAAATGTGGCGAGATTGATCTTATAATGCGCCATAACAATACGGTTGTGTTTGCTGAGGTAAAATACCGCAAGCAAACCCGCTACGGACATGCCGCTGAAATGGTGACTGCCAAGAAGTCACAGAAACTGCTCAAAACAGCCAATGTTTGGCTTATGCAGCAAGGCTTGTCGGTGCACTCTACAGATTTCAGGTTTGATATTGTTGCCATTGAAGGGCCGAATGACACTATCGACTGGATTCAAAACGCGATTACCCAAGGATAAACATGCTAGACAGCATTAAAGAAAGTTTCACAGAAAGTATTCAAATCCAAATTGCGGCTGCAGAAGCTCTGCCTGACGCAATCACGCATGCCGCTCAAGCAATGGTTGCGACCTTGCTTAACGGAAACAAAATTCTTTGTTGTGGTAATGGTGGTTCGGCGTCGAATGCTCAGCAATTTGTATCGTGCCTACTCAACCGGTTTGAAACAGAGCGCCCTAGCCTTCCAGCAATGGCACTCACAGCAGACAACACCACGCTAACGGCTGTGGCTAACGACTACCACTATGAAGAGATCTTCTCTAAGCAGGTGCGTGCATTCGGTCAAACTGGCGATATTCTGTTGGCTATCTCGACTAGCGGTAACAGCAAGAACATCATCAAGGCAATGGAAGCGGCGGTAACTCGCGACATGACCATCATCGCCTTTACCGGTAAAGATGGTGGTGAGATGGCAGGTTTGCTTGGTGAACACGATGTAGAGATTCGTATCCCGTCACACCGTACAGCGCGCATTCATGAAGTACACATGGTGACACTGCACTGCCTATGTGACCTAATCGATCAAGTACTCTTCCCTGCCCACGAAGAGTGATATACGGAGCATCACAATGAAATCATTAACCTCTATGAGGCTGTTTAAGCTGATTAATGTTTCGCTACTTACACTGTCTCTGTCTGGTTGTGCTGGCATTTTCATTGCTGGTGCTGCAACTACTGCAAACCTAGTCACAGATACGCGAACAACCAAAGAGATTTGGAACGACAACAACATCGAATTTGAAGTTGCAGCGATTACCAATAAACAACCATTCCGTGGCAATGTACGTGTCACCGCAAGCTCATACCGAGGTTCAGTGGTGTTGATGGGGCAAGCAACCACAGATTCAGAACGTCGCGCTTTTGAAAACCAAGCCAAAGAAGTGGCTGGCGTTGAGAGCATCCACAATCAAGTTCGAGTGAAAGAACCTTTGTCTGTAAGTGCTATCAGTAAAGACAGCTGGATTACCACTAAGGTGAAATCAGCTCTGCTTGCGAATGCTGAGCTTAACGGCATCAAAGTAAAAGTGATTACTGAGGATTCAGAAGTATTCCTACTTGGACTCGTGACTAGAGAGCATGCCGATATCGCGACAGAAGTTGCGCGTAACATATCTGGCGTAAAACAGGTTATTCGAGCGTTTGAATACGGTGAAGAAGAGACGGCTGTTAACTAGCCGTAAGCCAGTCAACTAAATGCGATATAGCAGAAAAGAAAAAGCAGCGACGAGTCGCTGCTTTTTTATTTGGTTCGTTATCTAATACCAATCGTAATAAATAATATATCATTCTAGCTTGTTAAAAATTTCGATAACTGCGTTAGAATTTTTGATTGTAGAATAACTACTTATCAAAAAATTCCACCTTGCTCTCAAGCTTTTTTCCTGCGCTATTTCTGATCACTTACTTACTGTGATTGGTATAACTAACGTTATTTGATAACACGAAGGCTTGGGCGACCTTTCGCTGGACGAGGTGGCTCAGGATCTGAGTCTGGCTCTTCAGCATCTACGTCTGCCGTTGCTACGCTCAAAGATGGGCCTTTTTCTGGTTCTTCAAAAGGACTTTCTTCAATCCCTTCTTCAAACGCTTCCATGTAAGCCTCTTCAGGTTCAAACATGGTACCAGCACCATTTTCACGAGCATAAATCGCTTGTACTGCGTAAAGCGGAACGATCACAGAGTGTGGACGACCACTAAAGCGAGCACTAAACGTCACAGCTTCGTTACCCAGTTCAAGTTGTCCAACCGCACGAGGCGCGATGTTCAGAATGATCTGACCATCTTGAACAAACTCTTCTGGAACTCGCACACCCGGTAATGTTGCTTCAACAACAAGGTGTGGAGTTAGTTCGTTATCAACCAGCCACTCATAAAATGCACGAAGCATGTATGGTCGGCGTGGAGTCATATTAGAAATATCCATAAACGCTTAGCGAACGAGTCGCATCTCACGCTCAGCTTCAGTTAGAGAAGCTAGGAATGAATCACGTTCGAATACGCGGTTCATGTAAATCTTAAGCTCTTTAGAACCAGGACCAATTAGTTCGATACCAAGCTCAGGTAAACGCCATAATAGCGGAGCTAGGTAACAATCAATTAGGCTAAACTCTTCGCTCATGAAGTATTCATACTCAGCGAAGATAGGAGCAAGAGTCAGTAGGTCGTTGCGCAGTTTAACGCGAGCTGCTTCAGATTCTTCAGCGTTGCCTTTAACGATCTTCTCTGCAACTGAATACCAGTTACGCTCAATGCGGTACATCATTAGACGGCTGTTACCACGAGCAACCGGGTATACAGGCATCAACGGTGGGTGAGGGAAACGCTCATCTAGGTATTCCATGATGATCTTCGAGTCATATAGAGCAAGCTCACGATCAACAAGAGTAGGTACTGATTTGTACGGGTTCAGTTCAACAAGCTCTGCTGGTAGATTTTTTTCATCAACCAACTCAACTTCAACACTTACGCCTTTTTCAGCAAGAACGATGCGCACCTGATGGCTATACATATCAGAAGCACTTGAGAAAAGAGTCATTACAGAACGTTTATTGGCAGCTACAGCCATGGAGCCCTCCAGTACACTTTAAATAAAAACAATGGAGGCCTAAAGCCTCCATTGAACATTAACATAATTTGGGAATTAGCACGGTATTATAGCACAATTAGTGCACATCACGCCAATACTCTTTCTTCAGCAAAATCACGATGATAGTGAAGATTACTAAGAAGGCCATTACCCACCAACCCATAGCGTGACGCTCAAGTTGAACTGGGTCGCCCGAGTAAACCAAAAAGTTAACAAGGTCACGAACTGCTTCGTCGTATTCACCAGCACTTAATTCGCCAGAGCCGTCAGTCTCAGTGCCAACAACAACCGTCACTTCCTCGCCATCTACCATATGAGTATCGTAGATTGGTGTTGGGATACCTTGCAGTTCTTCAAGAACGTGCGGCATACCAACGCTTGGGAAAACAATATTGTTCACGCCAAATGGACGAGACGGATCTTCATAGAAAGTACGAAGGTAAGTGTACAGCCAGTCTGCGCCACGAACACGAGCAACCAATGTTAGGTCTGGTGGCGGAGCACCAAACCAACTTGCCGCTTGATCAGAAGGCATAGCATTAACCATCAAGTCACCGATTTTCGCTTCAGGGTCGAAAATCAGGTTTTCCTTCATAAGATCAACGGGGATCTCTAAATCATTCGCAACACGTTCATAGCGCTGGTACTGCGTTGAGTGACAAGCAAAACAGTAGTTCATGAACATTTTAGCGCCATTTTGCAATGAAGCTTTGTCTGTTAAATCATTGTTCGCTTTATCTAATGGTACGTTTGCACCCGCTGCCATCGCCAGTGACGGCAACATAGCAAATAAAATTACAATCCACTTTTTCATTTGAATGTCACCCTTTCTGGTAATGGTTTCGTCGCTTCATTTTTACTGTAGAACCACAGTAGAACGAAGAACATGAAGTAACCTAAGCTAAAGATTTGAGCCAGTAGCGTGTATGTTGGCGTTGCTGGAAGCGCACCAAGTACACCAAGCGCAATAAAGCTTATTGTGAATTGGATGATGTTAATCAAATGCAGTTTGCTACGGTAACGGTAAGAACGCACTTTACAACGGTCGAACCATGGTAGTAGGAATAGCACAACAATAGATGCGCCCATTGCTACAACACCTAGCAACTTATCAGGAACAGCACGCAGAATTGCGTAAAACGGCGTGAAGTACCATACCGGAGCGATGTGCTCTGGTGTTTTCAGTGGGTTAGCAGCTTCAAAGTTTGGCGGCTCAAGGAAGAATCCACCCATCTCTGGGTTAAAGAACAGCACATAACAGAAGAAGAATAGGAAACCGGCCACACCAACCATATCTTTCACGGTCCCGTATGGGTGGAAAGGAATAGAGTCAATGATGTCGTATTTCTTAGTGTAATCCTTGTGGAATGGGAACTGCGTTTTGTAGTCGTCGCCCATTGTGCCTTTAGGAAGTTTCGTCTCAATACCGTCTGGGTTGTTCGAACCCACTTCGTGCAGTGCTAGTACGTGAAGTACGATAAGCAGCAGAAGTACAATTGGTAGAGCGATAACGTGCAGTGCGAAGAAACGGTTCAGCGTTGCACCAGAGATGATGTAGTCACCACGGATCCAAAGCGTTAGGTCATCACCGATAACAGGGATCGCACCAAACAGAGAAATGATTACCTGAGCACCCCAGTAAGACATTTGACCCCATGGTAGTAGGTAACCCATGAAAGCCTCAGCCATAAGCACTAAGAAGATCAACATACCGAAGATCCAAAGTAGCTCACGAGGCTTTTGGTAAGAACCATAGATTAGGCCACGGAACATGTGCAGGTAGATAACAACGAAGAATGCCGAAGCACCTGTTGAGTGCATGTAACGTAGTAGCCAACCGTATTCCACATCACGCATGATGTATTCAACAGAAGCAAATGCACCCTCACCTGACGGTACGTAGTTCATTGTTAGCCAAATACCCGTAAGGATTTGGTTAACCAATACCAACATTGCCAAAGAACCGAAAAGGTACCAAAAGTTAAAGTTCTTAGGCATTGGGTATTCAGATAAATGCTTTTTATACGCATTCATCGCGGGTAGACGTTTCTCTACCCAATCAAGCAATCCTTGCATTACGCGTCTCCCTCGTCCACACCGATCATGATCTTAGTGTCACTCAAATACATATGCTTTGGTACAACAAGATTCAATGGAGCTGGTACGCCTTGGAATACTCGACCTGCCATATCAAACTTTGAACCATGACAAGGACAGAAGAAACCAGACTTAACACCCTGAACTTGTTCTGCAAAAGAATCCGGCAGGTAAGTTGGAGAACAACCTAAGTGCGTACAGAAACCAACAGCAACGAAGAATTCCGGCTTAATTGAACGGAACTCGTTCTGTGCGTATTCTGGTTGTTGTTCAGCTTCAGATTGAGGGTCACGAAGTTGACCACCGATCGATTTTAGGTTTTCTAGTACCGACTCAGCACGGCGTACAACCCATACAGGTTTACCTTGCCACTCGACACGAACCATTTGTCCCGGTTCTAACTTACTGACTTCCACTTCCACCGGCGCGCCCGCAGCTTTCGCCTTGGCACTCGGATTCCATGATTTAATAAAAGGCACGGCTACAGCAGCTGCTCCTAAACCACCAACAACGGCTGTTGTTGCGGTTAAGAAACGCCTGCGACCGTTATTTAAAGGCGCGTTGCTCATCCAAACATTCTCCCATTTGCTCCTTGTGGATTGAAATAATTCCGATTAAAGAGCATGGCTAACAAAATATGTATTTAGTTCTATTTATTGACGGCAAATGATAAATAAAACCCTACTTTTTGACAAGATAAAGCTACCTTTTTGTAACAATCATGAGGCAAAGCGCACATTGGGTTACAAAAGCTTTCAAAATATAAGAATTTGGAAATAAAACGAGGAAGGGAAAGCGTTTAGAGGGGGTATAAAAACAAAAAGCCCGGCATATAGCCGAGCTTTGAACCACAATTCCAGTCGTAAAACTGGGGGCGTGTACTTTTTCGTAAAGAAAAATTAACGCTTAGAGAATTGAGGTTTACGACGTGCTTTACGTAGACCAACTTTCTTACGTTCAACGCAACGAGCGTCACGAGTAACGTAGCCAGCTGCACGTAGAGCAGGACGTAGAGTTTCATCGTACTCCATAAGAGCGCGAGTGATACCGTGGCGGATTGCGCCAGCTTGACCAGAAATACCACCACCAGAAACAGTGATGTAAAGGTCAAGTTTCTCAGTTAGTTCAACTAGCTCAAGAGGTTGCTTAACAACCATACGAGAAGTTGGACGACCGAAGTAAACATCAAGGCTACGCTTGTTGATTACGATCTCACCAGAGCCTGGTTTGATGAAAACACGAGCTGCTGAGCTTTTGCGACGACCAGTGCCGTAGTATTGATTCTCTGCCATTTTCATAATCCCCTTAGATGTCTAGTACTTGTGGCTGTTGAGCAACATGGTTGTGCTCAGTACCAGCGTACACTTTAAGCTTACGGTACATCGCGCGGCCTAGAGGACCACGTGGAAGCATACCTTTAACTGCTAGTTCTAGAACCATTTCTGGTTTCTTAGCAATTAGCTTTTCAAAAGTGATAGTTTTAAGACCACCTGGGAACTCTGAGTGACGGTAGTAAACCTTACCCTTAGCTTTGTTACCAGTTACAGCAACTTTCTCAGCGTTAACAACGATGATGTAATCACCAGTGTCTACGTGAGGAGTGTATTCTGCTTTGTGCTTGCCGCGTAGGCGAGAAGCGATTTCACTTGCTAGACGGCCAAGAGTTTTGCCTTCAGCGTCTACAACATACCAGTCGCGTTTTACAGTTTCTGGTTTAGCAACGAAAGTTTTCATGCTAATAATTACCTATTTAAAAAATTTACACTTAAGGAATACTCGCGTATTCCCACTGTCTAAGAGTTACCATTCATCACCCCTTCGAGTGTTGGAAAACTCTTGGCATAGCGTGATTTTACTCATCGCTAGAGGCCCGCAGTAACGGTAGGTCGCAGGATTATAGAGAAGAGCGAAGAAAAAATCACCTCTTTTTGAACAAAATCACGATTTTTTTAATTCTATTTCTTATTCGAGATAATCAAAGCTAACTTAAGTGTTCTTTTGCCAAATATTCATGGCTCTGCATTTCAATTAAACGCGACTGACAACGTTTAAATTCAAACTCTAGCTGACCATGGGTGTATAGCTTTTCTAGCTCCACTTCCGCTGAAATAATCAGCTTCACATTGCGCTCGTAGAACTCATCAACTAATGCAATGAAGCGCCTCGCAGCGTCATCTGAAGTCGCGCCCATTTGCAATACATCCGCCAATAGAACTGTGTGATAAACCCGAGACAACTCAATATAGTCGTTCTGGCTACGAGCCGACTGACAAAGCTGAGCAAAGGTACCATGCAGTACGCCATCACTCGCTTCGACTACATCTAATTGACGGTGGTTAACCTCTATCTGCTTAAGCTTCTCTTTATCTTCACCAACGAGCTGAGCGTAATACTTTTCGAGATTAATATTCGCTTGGCTATCTAGCGGGTAATGGTAAATCTCAGCCTGTTCTAAGGTACGTAGACGATAGTCAATACCACTATCGACATTAAGGATATGACAGTTGTCTTGAATGAGCTTGATGGCAGGTAAGAAACGCGCTCGCTGTAACCCGTTGCGATACAGATCCGCAGGTGGAATATTAGAGGTCGCAACCAAGATAGCGTTTCGAGCGAATAACTCTTGGAACAAGGTTCCTAGGATCATCGCATCGGTGATGTCTGAAACAAAGAATTCGTCGAAACAGATAATGTCCGCTTCTTCCTTCAACTTGTCTGCGACTAAAGGCAATGGATCACTCACATTACCTAGCGCCTTTAGCTCATCATGAACTCGATACATAAAGCGGTGAAAGTGAACACGCATTTTTTTAGTGGTCGGTAAGGCATCATAGAACGTATCCATTAGGTACGTTTTTCCTCGCCCTACGCCACCCCAAAAATAGAGACCTTTCGGTGGTTGTGGCAGTTCTGGCTTTTTGCCTAGTAATTTCTGGAAGCGAGTCAGTTGAGGAATGGGCGTATTCATGTAATCTTGAAATTGATGAAAGAGTTCATCTAAAGATTTTACGGCTTGCTCTTGTGCTGGATCTCTTTGAAATCCATGTTCTTTTATATCTTGTTCGTATTTTTTAATAGGATTCATGACGACATTTCCACAATGAAAGCAATATCAGACAACAACTAAAAATGAGCCCAAACAGTACGAGGAATAACGTGATGTGGTGAATAATTCAGCATCAAACTGCTAACTAGCGCACACGCATTTCTCTTTATACTGCGGCTTTCTCATAGTACCATGGAGCCGTATCACGTGTAACTAAGCAGTAACAAACATGTTAAAAAACAATAATAAGGAGCTGTTATGCCTTGGATGTATGCCGTTGCCGGTTTACTAGTCGGAGTTATTTTAGGGGTCGCTATTTCTCGTCTCATGACACCTGAATACAAAAAACAAAAGAACGTACAGAAAGAATTGGATAGCGCAAAGTTTGCCCTTGAGCAGCAGCGACAAGAGCTGGCTGATCACTTTGCGAAATCAGCAGAAATGTTGGACACATTAGGTAAAGACTACACAAAACTGTACCAACACATGGAAAAAACAAGCTCAGAGCTGATTCCTAACCTGCCAGAGCAAGATAACCCGTTTGTGAAAACAGCCGCTGCCCATTCGGACAAGCCACAAGAGAAGCCTTCAGTAAAAGAGGCGACACTTGAGGAACAACCGAAAGATTACGCTAATGGCGCAACCGGTTTATTTACAGAGCAGAAGAAAGAAATCATGAATGCTCCCGATGTTGTTACAGCAAAAGCATCGTAAACATTTAACACTTCTGTGAACTTTACAAAGGTTTTTGAGTCATAACTTTCACTCAGGTCATTTGAAACTTATCATACTTATTAAACGTATAAGAGGGTTAAGACCTTAACTAGAGAGGAGTTTATGATGAAAAAACCTTTGCTTGCTTTATCAGTGCTAACTTTAAGCTTAAGTTCAATCATCACCCCCATTAAAGCAACAGCCGCACTGCCATTAAGTGTGGGTAATGAACAATTACCGAGCCTTGCTCCTATGCTTGAACAAGTGACCCCCGCTGTGGTTAGTATTGCCGTAGAAGGCAAACAGGTACAACGTCAGCAAATCCCTGAACAATTTCAATTCTTTTTTGGTCCAGAACAAACACGAGAGCGTCCCTTCCGCGGATTAGGCTCTGGTGTCATCATTGACGCCGAGAAAGGTCATATCGTGACCAATTACCATGTCATTAATGGTGCGGACGATATCAAAGTAAAACTGCATGATGGTCGAGAGTACGATGCTGAGCTAATCGGCGGCGACCAGATGTCTGATATCGCACTGCTAAAATTAGAAGAAGCCAAAAACCTGACCCAGATAAAAGTCGCAGACTCAGACAAACTAAGAGTTGGTGATTTTAGTGTCGCGATCGGTAACCCATTCGGACTTGGGCAAACCGTGACATCCGGTATTGTTTCTGCACTCGGCCGTAGCGGCCTGAATCTAGAAAACTTTGAAAACTTCATTCAAACCGATGCAGCAATCAACAGCGGCAACTCTGGTGGTGCGCTAGTGAACCTTAACGGTGAGCTAATTGGTATCAACACCGCCATTCTTGGCCCTAACGGAGGTAATGTCGGTATCGGCTTTGCAATCCCTTCTAATATGATGACAAACCTGACAGAACAAATTCTCGACTTCGGTGAAGTAAAACGCGGCATGCTTGGCGTTCAAGGCGGAGAAGTGACCTCTGAATTGGCAGAAGCACTCGGTTATGAATCAAGCAAGGGCGCCTTTGTTAGCCAAATCGTCCCTGACAGCGCAGCCGATAAAGCAGGACTGAAAGCGGGCGATATTATTGTCTCTATTAATGGCAAACGCATTGATACCTTCAGCGAGTTAAGAGCTAAGGTCGCAACACTCGGCGCTGGTAAGCAGATTGAACTGGGTGTGGTTCGTGACGGTAAGAGCAAAACCTTTGATGTGACGCTTGGTGAATCCACCAATAATAAAACACAAGCTGAGAAGCTCCATGAAGGACTAGCTGGTGCTGAGTTAACCAACACAACAGAGAGTGACTCTGCAACGGGCGTCAAGGTATCGAATGTTGCTCAAGGTTCACCAGCCGAAGCCTATCAACTCCTGAAAGATGACATCATCATCGGAGTAAACCGCCAGCCCGTTAAGAACCTTGCTGAGTTTAGAGAGATTCTTGAAAAACAACCTGGTGTACTGGCGCTTAATATCCAGCGAGGCGACCGAACTATCTATCTTGTGATTCGATAGTCTTACGTCAGCGCAATTACAGGGAGGCTCAGTAAGTTTGCTTTAAACTTACTCAGTCTCCCTTTTCTTTAGATCAATCAAAATGCTATGCTTCACTTGTAATCAAATCAGTCATCCATTGATGGAGGCTTCACACCTTACTTGTTGAAGAGGGAAACATGCTGTCCTTTCTATTTCGTTCTATTTCCCTTGGACTCGTTTCAGCGGCGCTTATTCTTCTCGCCTTCCCGAGCTTAAGACCAGCGATTGTCGCTGACGTCACTAGCCCTAAAGTCGATAATATTGGCTCTCTTCAGATTTCATTTAACCAAGCAGTTCGCCGCGCGGCGCCTGCAGTGGTTAACATTTATAGCCGTAAATACGCTGAAAGCGATCGAAACAAACTGCTCACACAAGGTTTGGGCTCTGGGGTGATTGTTAGCGAGAAAGGCTACATCATTACCAACTTCCATGTGGTGGCTCAAGCAGACCAAATAGTTGTGGCACTTCAAGATGGCCGAGTAGCAGCTGCGCAACTTGTCGGTTCAGACAAACGCACCGATATCGCGATACTTAGAGTCAGCGGTGATAATCTACCGGTGATCCCACTCAATCCTAATTACAAAGCCAATGTCGGTGATGTTGTACTGGCTATCGGTAACCCATACAACCTAGGTCAAACAACAACCTTTGGTATCATCTCTGCAACCGGCCGTTCTTCGATCAGTGCCGATGGCCATCAAGCCTTTATCCAGACCGATGCGGCAATCAATGAAGGTAACTCAGGTGGCGCACTGGTGAACTCACAAGGTGAGCTAGTCGGTATCAATACCGCCTCTTTCCAGCAAGCTACCGACATGGAAACCTATGGGATCTCATTCGCTATCCCCTATCCGCTTGCTAATAAAATCATGGAAAAGATCATCGCCGATGGTCGTGTGATTCGTGGCTATATTGGTATCGATGGACAAGACATCAACTCAGTCACCTCACGCATGTTGGGTACTAAGAATATCGGCGGGATCGTTGTGTTGGGGATAGACCCTAATGGTCCGGCTGCCGATGCGGGTTTTGAAGCTCAAGACATTATTGTCAGTATCAACGATAACCAAGTAAATGGTCGCCAGAGTGTAATGGACATCGTTACCGACCTGCGACCTGGTACAGTTATCGATGTGGGTATATTGCGCCAAGGTGAAAGCAAAACCTTAAAGGTGACCATTGCCGAAGATGCTCGCCTGTAGAGCAAACTCTGTAAGCAATGATTCAAGCTGCTAATACACAAGTACAAAAAACCCAGCTCATAGGCTGGGTTTTCTTTTATCTAAAGATTGTTTCAAGTATCTCTACGATTCACTTTGCTCTTCGATATCGATGCGAGTCACTCGCTGTAGTCCTCTAGGCAGTAGACCACCACGACGACCACGTTCACCACGGAAGTTTTCAAGATCCGCAGGTTTCAAACCAAGCTTACGTTTACCGGCGTAGATAGTCAGCGTCGCATTCTCTGGGATAGCCATAAGATGTGAGACAAACTCTTCACGCTCTTTTGCTTTCGCAGAAGGGATGTTGATGATCTTGTTGCCTTTACCTTTGCTCAGCTGAGGGAGATCTTTAATCGGGAACAACAACATACGACCTTGGTTAGTAATCGCCAGAATCTGATTACTGTCCAAGTCAGCAATAGGGCTTGGCATCATCACTTCAGAAGCTTGTGGCAAGTTAACCAAGGCTTTACCGCTCTTGTTCTTGGACAGCAGATCGCTACCCTTACAAACAAAACCATAACCTGCATCAGAACCGACTAACCATAATTGTTCATTCTCTCCCATCACCACTTGGCGAATAGAAGTGCCCGCGCTGATATTCAAGCGACCAGTAATTGGCTCACCTTGACTTCGCGCAGATGGTAATGAGTGAGACTCTAGGGAGTAGCTTCGGCCATCACTGCCAAGGAACACCGCTTGCTGATTACTCTTACCCTTAGCACTTGCTAAGAATTTATCACCAGACTTGTAGTTCAAGCCTTCAGCGTCCACTTCGTGCCCTTTGGCATGACGAATCCAACCTTTCTCAGACAACACAACCGTGATTGGTTCGCTTGGTACTAAGTCGCGTTCAGTTAGCGCTTTCGCTTCAGCACGTTCAATCAGAGGTGAACGACGATCATCGCCGTACTTATCCGCATCTGCTTGGATTTCTTTCTTGATCAGCGTATTCAAGCGACGCTCTGAACCGAGCAGCTTTTCAAGCTTTTCACGCTCAGCTTCAAGCTCTTCTTGTTCCGCTCGGATTTTAAACTCTTCTAACTTAGCTAAGTTACGAAGTTTAATATCAAGAATCGCATTGGCTTGAATTTCAGAAATGTTGAAACGGCTCATTAGGACAGGACATGGTTCGTCTTCTGTACGAATGATTTCAATCACTTCATCGATATTAAGATAAGCAGCAAGCAAACCTTCTAAGATGTGCAAACGTGCCAATACTTTATCTAAACGGTACTGCAAACGACGGCGAACCGTTGTGCGACGGAACTCGATCCACTCTTTCAGGATTTGAACTAAGCCTTTAACTTGAGGACGGTTATCTAAACCAATCATGTTCAAGTTAACGCGGAAGTTTTTCTCTAGATCCGTCGACGCGAACAGGTGACTCATCAATTGGTCACAGTCGATACGATTAGAACGAGGAACAACAACGATACGCGTTGGGTTCTCGTGATCCGATTCATCACGCAAGTCGTCAACCATTGGCAGCTTCTTAGCGCGCATCTGGTTAGCGATTTGCTCAAGTAACTTCGCACCTGACACTTGATGAGGTAAAGCCGTGATAACAATATCAGAGCCTTCCTTGTGCCAAACCGCGCGCATCTTGATGCTGCCACGTCCAGTACGGTAGATCTTTTCGATGTCCGATTTCGGAGAGATAATCTCAGCTTCAGTCGGGTAATCAGGACCTTGAATGAAACCCATCACGTCTGAAAGCTCAGACTTCGGCGTATCAATTAGGTGAATGGCTGCATTAGCGACTTCACGCACGTTGTGTGGTGGAATATCGGTCGCCATACCTACCGCGATACCAGTGATACCGTTAAGTAGGATGTGAGGTAGGCGAGCAGGCAACATTTGAGGCTCTTTCATGGTGCCATCAAAGTTTGGTTGCCAGTCAACAGTGCCTTGACCTAGTTCACCTAGAAGAACCTCAGCAAACTTAGATAATTTCGCTTCGGTATAACGCATCGCAGCGAACGATTTCGGATCATCAGGTGCACCCCAGTTACCTTGACCATCTACCAATGGGTAGCGGTAAGAGAAAGGCTGCGCCATCAATACCATCGCTTCGTAACAAGCAGAGTCACCATGTGGGTGATACTTACCTAATACGTCACCAACGGTACGTGCTGATTTTTTGTATTTCGATGCAGCCGATAAGCCTAGCTCAGACATCGCGTAGATAATACGACGCTGTACTGGCTTCAAGCCATCACCGATATACGGCAATGCACGATCCATGATCACGTACATTGAGTAATTTAAGTAGGCATCTTCGGTGAACTTGCGCATTGGCAGCTGTTCAACGCCATCATATGTAATTTCGTTAGACATCCATTATACCTCGGCCATATCACCGTTAGTCTGTAGCCATGTACGGCGATCATCTGCACGTTTCTTACCAAGCAGCATGTCCATCATCTCGTTGGTTGCTTCGCTGTCATCAATCGTTAACTGCACAAGGCGACGAGTGTTTGGATCCATGGTGGTTTCACGCAACTGAAGTGGGTTCATTTCACCCAGACCTTTGAATCGTTGCACGTTGATCTTGGCTTTCTTCTGCGATAGTCGCTCAAGCACACCGTCTTTCTCTGCGTCATCAAGTGCGTAGAACACTTCTTTACCGCAATCGATACGATACAGAGGAGGCATTGCCACATAGATATGACCCGCTTCAACTAATGCATGGAAATGGCGAGTAAACAAAGCACACAGCAGTGTCGCGATATGAAGACCATCCGAGTCCGCATCGGCAAGGATACAGATCTTACCGTAACGCAGGCCGGATAAATCATCGTTGTCCGGGTCGATGCCTAGAGCCACCGAGATGTCGTGCACTTCTTGCGAAGCCAATACTTGGTCTGCTGACACTTCCCATGTATTTAGGATCTTACCGCGAAGTGGCATAACTGCTTGGAACTCACGATCACGTGCTTGTTTAGCAGAACCACCCGCCGAGTCCCCTTCCACGAAGAAGATTTCGGTACGGCTTAAGTCTTGAACTGAACAGTCAGTTAGCTTACCCGGCAGTGCTGGGCCTGAAGCGATTTTCTTACGCACAACCTTTTTGCTTGCGCGCATACGGCGGTGGGCATTCGCAATACAAGCTTCTGCTAGCTGTTCTGCCAGTTGTGGCTTTTCGTTCAACCACAGGCTAAACGCATCTTTTACCACACCAGACACAAACGCAGCAGTTTGACGTGAAGACAAGCGCTCTTTTGTTTGACCAGCAAACTGCGGATCTTGCATCTTCACCGACAGTACGTACGAACAGCGATCGAAGATATCGTCGCCCGTTAGCTTAACGCCACGCGGCAGCAAATTACGGAATTCACAGAACTCACGCATTGCATCAAGAAGACCTTGGCGAAGACCGTTTACGTGTGTACCACCTTGTTTAGTCGGTACTAAGTTCACGTAACTTTCGGTGATCATGTCGCCGCCTTCTGGCTGCCAGATGATCGCCCAGTTTGCCATTTCTGTTTCAGCAACGAATTCGCCAACATACGGTTCTTCAGGCAGCAAGGTGTAACCTTTCACGCCTTCGGCAAGGTAGTCTTTTAGACCATCTTCATAGAACCATTTATGCTCTTCACCACCGACTTTGTCGATAAAGGTAATTTCTAAACCTGGGCAAAGCACTGCTTTTGCACGTAGGTTGTTAATCAGACGAAGTGTCGAGAATTTAGGGCTATCGAAGTACTTAGGATCAGGCCAGAAATGTACTGATGTACCACTGTTACGATGACCACAAGTGCCCGTCACAGTAAGCTCTGTTACTGCATGACCGCCTTCAAGTGCGATCTCGTGAACCTGACCTTCTCGGCGTACGGTCACTTCAACACGTTTTGACAGCGCGTTTACAACCGAGATACCTACACCGTGCAGACCACCAGAGAACTTATAGTTGTTATTCGAGAATTTACCGCCAGAGTGGAGCTTAGTTAAAATCAGCTCAACACCTGAGATCCCTTTTTCAGGGTGGATATCGACAGGCATACCACGGCCGTCATCGGTAACTTCTAACGATTGGTCTGCATGAAGTACCACTTTGATCTTCTTAGCGTGTCCCGCTAGTGCTTCATCGACCGAGTTATCAATGACTTCTTGGGCAAGGTGGTTAGGTCTTTCTGTCTCGGTATACATTCCCGGGCGGTGTCGCACAGGGTCGAGACCTTCAAGTACCTCGAGGTCTTTTGCATTATATTGTTCAGTCATAATACGGAGTTTACTCAAAAAGTTTGCGTCAGTTCGCTGGCTCCAGTTTCACTAAAGCAGAATCATTACTATGAACCGTCATAGTAGAGCGAACGAGCGAAGTATTGGGGAATATAGTCTGGAAGCTGAGTAATGATGTCAAGCTAGTTCAAAAACTAAGACATCAAACTATGATATTTCACCATTGATAGATGAAATAACAGGCAAACAAGAGAAAATCACTTGGTTGGTGGAACAGATTAAAGATTTAGAAAGGTGATGATTTGTTGTGGGTAGCGTTCAAAATCAACAAAGCTATGATCCCCGCCCTCTTCTACTGTCTGTGTTGCACCTTGGTACTTCTCTACCGCTTGTCGGTAATCCAGAACTTCGTCTTCCGTTTGCTGAAGTAACCAGAAGTCGCTCGGCTTAGCGATAGCCGAAACCTCTAACGCCTTCAGTTCATCAATATGCTTTGTTTCCAGTACATATCGCTCATGTGTGTATGGGTTTACTTGTTCACCCAAATAGTCGGCAAGAAGCTCATACGGCTTCACTGCTGGATTTACAACAACCGCTTTAAAACCATAATGACTATTCAGCCATGTTGAAAGATAGCCACCCAATGAGCTACCGACCAATGCAATCTGATATTGCTCTTTATATTGTTCCACCAGATGTTGCAGATGAAGTGCCGCTTGCTGAGGGAAACTCGGCAGTTGAGGAGTGACGACTTTAATATCAGCCCGATGCTCCGCACAGTAATTAGCCATCACATTCGCTTTATGAGAACGAGATGAACTGTTAAACCCATGAATATAGAGAAGCAATGATGGCTTAGCGACTTGCTGATTAGAACCGGACATTAATAGCCTCCTACAACAATAATCACTAACATCAATAACCACCCGCTTCAAAATCAGGTAAGAACTGCCCATTAGGCAAGCGGCGCACTTGAGTGCTTACTGTGCCATCTTGATGTAATTCAATCTCTCTCCAGCCCGGAGACAAAGTATCAACCGCGAAGTCATCTGAGTTAGGTTTGAATTGCACACAAGTCGACGGTGTTGCCATGACTTGTACACCATGATGATCTCGGTTCATGTCTTGATGAACGTGACCACACAGTACGGCTTTAACATTGGTGTGCTGTTGAACCACATCCCAAAATTGATCGGCGTCTTTTAGGTTATGTTGATCTAACCATGCGCTGCCAACCAACAATGGATGGTGGTGCAATAGAACCAAGGTATTACGTTCAGGGAACTCCGTCAGCTTCTGTTCTAATAGGTCAAGCTGTTGATCGCTGAGGCGACCATGAGGCACACCAACCACCTGCGAGTCTAGCATCACCATCTGCCAGTTATCGCCTAGCAAGACATGCTCAACACACTGTATTTGTGGTGATGGTAAAACACTGCCCATATTAGGCTTAAAGTCATGGTTCCCTGGCAGCCAATAGCATGGCTTTTCCAAAGGCTGAATCCCTGACTCAAATTTCTGGTACGACTCAGCACTGTGATCTTGAGATATATCACCGGTTGCTAAAATCGCTTGATAGTCAAAGCCCTGACTAACAATGCCATCGACTACAGCACGAAAGCTATCTTGAGTGTTGATGCTTAATAAGCTGCCATTGCTCGGCGCAAATAAATGCGTGTCCGTTAGCTGCACAAGCTTAATAGTGCTCTCATCAAATTTTGAAGTGTGTGATAATTCCAAAATAACAAATCCAGATACGTTACTGTTTAGACTTTAAAAGTGTTGATAAATAGGCTCAATTAAAAGGCAATTGGGGTTCGGCTGATACCCGTTTTTAAACAAAACGTTAACCATTCCCCAAGAAATTTATTCAATTGAAATTTCTCGTCCTTTTGCAGAAGCTTAGTGTTGGGGTAGTCATATTTCGCTTTGACTCGCGAAAAATCCCCGCTAGCGCACACTTCTGCAACTCGAGCGTCGTGATATAGCCTGACAGACATTTTTGGCAAAGGAAACACTGGCATCGCATCACTCTGACATATATCTATTAATGTGGTGTATTTTGTGACCTCATTCACTGTCAATTGATACACCATATTAACGGCTTGGTAACAGCGAACGTCACCAACCTCATGCCCAACCGGTAACAAAGCGTTCAGTTTGGCATAGTTAGTCTCGTAAACTCGCATCAATTCAGCAAGATCAACATGATACGGTTTTTTGACCGCGATATTTGGCATGACGTTAATCTATCCACTCTGACTGTAATTCTTGGTAGTTCAATTGTAGCCACTGTAGCGCAATGATCGTGGCTCCATTTTCAAATACACCATCTTTTACCAACTGATAAGCAGCTTCGCGACTCATCACTTGTACACGAATGTCTTCACCTTCGTAGTCCAATCCGTGTACCCCTTTGGCTGTCGTTGCATCAACACAGCCAATAAAGACGTCGAGCTTTTCAGAGCAACCACCAGATGAAGGATAATACGAAGTAATAGGCAATACAGATCCGACTTCGACTCCGGCTTCTTCCATTGCTTCACGACGAGCGACGTCTTGTGGCGATTCGTCCGTATCAATGATCCCAGCAACAATTTCGTATTGCCATGGGTTCTCATGCTCTAGGGCTCCGACACGGATCTGTTCGACGATCACCACTTCATCACGCACAGGATCATAAGGTAGCAAAGCGGCAGCATGTCCACGCTCAAACATCTCACGCTCTATTGGTTGGCTCCAGCCTCCCTCAAATAGTCTATGTTTAAATGTGTACTTGACCATTTTGAAAAAACCACGAAACAGCGTCTCTTTTGAGACTATTTCCACATCTTGCGGAGTAAACTCATGTCGTTGATTGTCATACTGTTGCATTTGGTACCTCACTAAGTGATCTTTATAGTTTACTCATTGTCCGAGTTAACTACCAAGGATAAGGTTCAACTTTTTATATAAAATTTATAATTAAAGTTAAGCTTTAAAAAATAAATATTGCACAAGTGGACAGTTAACTGTAAAAAAGTGCAAATTTTCGAGTAAACTACCACCAAACTGGGTTAAACTCTTCTAAAGAAAATTCCATAAAAGGCAGGAATAGGAAAATGAAAAAACTGCTTCCACTATTTATCAGTGCAGCAATTGGCAGCCTGAGTTCGTCAGCTTTTGCTGATACGCTAGCTGAAGTTTACGACCAAGCAAAACAGAACGATCCACAACTTCTTCGTTCAGCAGCGCAGCGCGATGCCGCTTTTGAAGCAGTAACGTCAAGCCGTAGCTCTTTGTTACCGCAAATTAATCTAACAGCTAACTACGATATTAATCGTGGTGACCGAAGCGATATGAGCAATGATAACAACCAATGGGGTGTTGGCATTGGTTTCAGTCAGGAGCTTTACCAGCGTTCTTCTTGGATCACTCTAGACACGGCAGAGAAAACTGCTCGTCAATCTGATTCAGCTTACGCGGCAGAACAACAAGCCTTGATCCTTCGTGTTGCGACAGCATACTTCGAAGTGCTTCGAGCTCAAGATAACCTAGAGTTTGTTCGTGCAGAGAAAGCAGCGGTTGCTCGTCAACTAGAGCAAACTAAACAGCGTTTTGAAGTAGGTCTTTCAGCAATCACCGATGTACATGATGCGCAAGCTCAGTACGATGGCGTTTTGGCTGATGAAGTTCTTGCAGAGAACGACCTAACGAATAGCTACGAAGGTCTACGCGAGATTACAGGTCAGGAACACTCTAACCTAAGCATCCTAGATACTGATCGTTTCTCAGCAAGCAAATCTTCTGAATCTGCAGTTGCACTTGTTGAACAAGCAGAACAAAAGAACCTTAGCTTATTGGCTGCACGTATCTCTCAAGATGTAGCGAAAGATAATATCTCTCTAGCAAGCTCTGGTCACCTACCAAGCTTAACGTTAGATGGTAGCTACGGTCTTGCAGAACAGACGGACAGCTCTAACAGCGTAAATGACTACGACTCTGACAACCTAAACATCGGTTTGAACTTAGTTGTACCTCTATACACGGGTGGCAACACAACTTCATTGACTAAACAGGCTGAATACAACTACGTTGCAGCAAGTGAAGATCTAGAAGCGACTTACCGTAGCGTTGTAAAAGACGTACGTGCGTTCAACAACAACATCAGTGCTTCGATCGGTGCGCTACGCGCTTACGAACAATCTGTAGTTTCTGCTCAATCAGCTCTAGAAGCAACAGAAGCTGGTTTTGATGTAGGTACTCGTACTATCGTTGACGTACTAGATTCGACTCGTCGTCTATATGATGAGAACAAAAACCTTTCAGATGCTCGTTACAACTACATCCTAAGTGTACTTCAGCTTCGTCAAGCAGTTGGTACGCTAAGCGAACAAGACATTGTTGATGTAAACGCAGGTCTAAAAGTAGCAAGTAAGTAACTCTTAATTACTCAAGTTACCGTTACAAAAATGCCGCTCATTGAGCGGCATTTTTATTATCGATTAAAGCGAGATTTACTGCCTAACTAAAAGCTTAACGCCAAAAACTAAAAACTAGCCTCGACCACCTTTAATCGCTTTAATGATTTCAGTGGTAGAGCAACCATCTTCAAAGTTAAGTACTTTCACTTCACCACCAGCAGCAATCACTTCCGCACCACCAGCAATCTCTTCAGGCTTGTAATCACCACCTTTCACAAGAATGCTTGGCAGTACCTCAGAGATTAAACGTTGAGGGGTATCTTCAGAGAATGGCACAACCCAATCAACTGCACCTAAGCCAGCCAATACCGCCATACGACGATCAGTTGGATTCACAGGGCGACCAGGGCCTTTCAAGCGTTTCACTGATTCATCGGTATTTACCGCAACGATCAAACGATCGCCCAGCTCAGCCGCGTGATTCATGTAAGAAACATGACCAGCATGTAGAATATCAAAGCAGCCATTGGTCATAACTACCTTCTCGCCTTTCGCACGAGCACGCTTCACCGCTTCAACCAGTGCCGCTTCTGAGATCACACCGTAGTCTGTGTCTTGACTGCCGTGAATCGCTTCAGCTAGCTCTATCGTGGATAACGTTGACGTACCTAGCTTACCAACAACGACACCAGCTGCAGCGTTCGCTAATGCACACGCCTCATCCAATGGCTTACCAGCTGCAACAGACGCAGCCAGTACTGAGATAACCGTATCACCAGCACCAGTTACGTCGTACACTTCTTTCGCTTGGGTTGGCAAGTGGAATGGTGCCTGACCTTTACGTAATAAAGTCATACCATTTTCACTGCGAGTCACCAATAGAGCTTCAAAGTCATACTTCTCGATCAAGGCAATACCCTTCTCGATAAGATCTTCTTCTGATTTCACTTTACCTGCAACCAGCTCAAACTCTGCCATGTTTGGTGTAAGTAATGTCGCACCACGGTAGCGCTCTAAATCCGCGCCTTTGGGATCGATGAATACAGGAACATTGGCTGCGCGTGCTTTTTGAATGAAGCTCTGTACATGCTCTAATGCACCTTTCGCGTAATCTGACAAGATAACCGAACGTACATTTGGTAGGGCTTGCTCCATGCGAGACAGAATAAGCTCTGGGTTGGTGTTTTCGAATTTGTCTTCAAAATCCAAGCGAATCAACTGCTGACCACGGCTCATCACTCGTAGTTTGGTGATGGTTGGATAGTCTTCTAACTCAACGAAATCACACTTAACCTTCAGAGCACCTAAAGTGCTTTTCAACACCTCAGCAGGCTCATCTTTACCAGTCAAACCAACAACATGAGCATGCCCACCAAGAGAGGCAATGTTCATTGCTACGTTGGCAGCACCACCAGGACGCTCTTCGTTATTTTCTACTTTCACAACGGGGACTGGTGCTTCTGGTGAAATACGGCCAGTTGGGCCATACCAGTAACGGTCAAGCATTACGTCACCGACAATAAGAACACCTGATTGGCTGTAGTCAGGTAGAATTGGTTTCATTGTTGAGCTCCAAAAATCGAATCTGGCTAGAGTCTAGCACACTGATTACAGTGGCTAAACTACAGATAAATGAGTAAAAGCCTATCAAGATAAACATAGCACTCGCTACGCTATGACTGAATTATGCTTCCATCCACTGCTTCCATGCCTGAACAACATGTTCTCTTTCCATTTCGAACTTTTCAATCGCCACATCCGCATCAAGGTTAAGTAGATTACGGTGGTGGATTTCATCCCTTAATGTGGTGTACGCATTGGTCAATGCCATACCTTGTTGCTCGTCCATTATCCCTTGCGACAACAAGCTTTCAAAGATTCTCACATTGTCACACCAACGAGTAAGCTTAGGTTTCTCGTTGCTGTATCTCAGCACTAAGTATTGCGCCAAGAACTCAATATCAGTAATACCGCCCGCATCTTGTTTAAGCATGAATCGATCGGCTTTTTTACCGCCTAAATGGCCACGCATTTTTTCACGCATATCCACAACTGACTTTTTGAGTGTTGCCTCATCTCGTGGCAAGCACAAAACCTCATGCCTAGTTTTGTTAAACGCAGATACCAATAAGTCATCACCGTAAATCATACGAGCACGAGTGAGGGCCTGGTGCTCCCATGTCCACGCGTCATTGTGCTGATACTCGTCAAAGGCATCGGTTGGACTCACCAATAGACCAGATGCACCAGAAGGGCGTAGGCGAGTATCGACTTCGTACAAAATGCCAGAAGCAGTTCTGGTCGAGAAAATATGAATAATACGCTGCGCTAATCTTAAGTAGAATTGGCGTCCATCGATCTCTTTCTTTCCATCAGTATAGATGTGTACCGGGCAGTCGTGCATGAACACGATATCGAGATCGGAGTTATAACCAAGCTCCCAACCACCGACTTTGCCATAACCAACGACAGCAAAACCGCGACCTTCGCGATCTTTAACATGGGTCGGTTCACCAAACTTGGCGGATACTTGTAACCAAGCTTGATTGACCCCCGCCTCCACAATGGCTTCTGCTAAGTAGGTCAGGTGATCACTGACCTTCATGACAGGTAGAGCACCCGCAATATCCGCGGCTGCAATTCTCAATATACAGGTCTGCTTAAACTGACGCAGACCTTCCATCTGTTGCTCCATATCATCTTCAGGGATACGGGCTAGATAATCACGCAACTCGGTCTTGTAAGACTCTAAAGGCACGGGATTGTAGAGTTGCTGAGGGTCGATAAGTTCATCTAACAGAATTGGATAACGACCCAACTGCTCCGAAATCATCGGGCTTGCCGTACACAGGCGAACTAGCTGAGTCAACGCGGCAGGGTGTTCATCTAGTAGTTCAAGGTAAGTGGTACGCGTAACGATTTTATGCAGCAGATGCAGTACTCGCGACAAACCAAACTCGGCATCCTTAGCGGTGTACAGCGCTTGAAACACTTTCGGCATCAGTCGATTGAGGACTTCCCGCCCACGAGGGCCAAGGGTCTTTTTAGCCAAATCGGCTTTAAACTGAATGATCGTTTTCGCCGCATCAGGCGGGCTCGCGACCGCAATGTCGTGTTCCAACACGTGCTCAATTACATCGGGTTTATGGGCCATATCCCACAACTCGCTAAAGTGGCTCGCGATCGGATTAGCGTCATCTTCATCAACGCCAATTAGGTCTTCGAACACGGTATGTACATTCGCCATATGGGCGCGAGTTGCCACAATCAAGCTATCCCAATCGGAAAATTGCATGGCAACTGCAAGCTGCAGTTGTTCGAATTCACCGTCAGGTAAGGTTTGAGTTTGCTTATCAGCCATGGCTTGTAACAGGTTCTCAAGGCGACGCAAAAACAGATAAGCTTCACGTAGGTGCCCCACCTCTTCAGACTCTAGCAGATGAAGGGATTCAATCGCACTTAAGGTTTCGAGTAACCCTCGACCGCGTAAGCTAGGCTCGCGTCCACCACGAATCAATTGGAAGACTTGTGCGATAAACTCAACTTCACGAATACCACCAGAGCCAAGCTTGATGTTGTTCGAGAGACCACGACGACGCACTTCGCTGCTGATCATAGACTTCATTCGGCGCAGAGATTGAATCGCACTAAAATCAATATAACGGCGGAACACAAACGGGCGTAGCATTTGGCGAAGCTCTTGATACTCAGGGTACATCTCACTGCCCATCACACGCGCTTTGACCATAGCGTAGCGTTCCCAATCGCGACCTTGTTCTTGATAGTAATCTTCTAGCGCAGCGTAACTCATGACCAGTGGACCACTCTCACCGAATGGACGCAGGCGCATGTCTACTCGATAACAGAATCCATCGAAGGTTTGCTGATCAAGCGCCTTAATAATACGTTGCCCGAGACGTGTAAAGAACTGCGCATTAGCAATGCTGCGTCTTGCACCTTGGGTTTCACCATTCTCTGGGTAGGTGAAGATCAGATCGATATCGGAAGAGAAGTTAAGCTCACCGCCCCCTAGCTTGCCCATACCAATGATCAACATCGGCTGTGCTTCGCCTTGTTCATTACAAGGTGTGCCCCACTCTTTACAACAAATATCGTACTGCCATTGGTAGGTTTCGAAGATCATCGCCTCAGCCAACATCGATAGATGATTTAGGCTCTGCTCTAGCTCCCACGAACCCATAAAATCACGCCAAGCAATGTAGGTCATTTCTCGATTTCGGAATTGACGCAGCACGCGCTGACCGCTCATTTCATCGGTGCAACTAGAAAGTAATTCAGCCAAGCGTTCTCGGTATCCTTCAGCGCGTTCTTCGCATGCCAACATATTAGGTAAGTCACCACATAAAACCGTATCACGCTGCAGGCAATCACCAATAAAACAGCTTAAACCGAGTACACGTTTAAGATCTTCAGTCAGTGGCTCAGACCAAGTATTGATGGCTTCACTTTGATGCTCTAATAATTGCTCAAAAGCAGACTGGGAGTGAGTGATGAGTTGAGAAGGCAATGGCATGTTTCTTCCTTGTATAAGCTGCGCGCCGAACAATCGGTTTATCGATTCAGTTCTTCAATAACGAGTTTTCATAACTAAAGATAAGTTATACCAAAGTTACGCCAATAAAAAACGCCCACATTAGCAATGTGGGCGTTTTATCAGTTAACTTATCGAGTAGTGCCTTCGTCTATAGTAATAAACCTCTAGGGATATCCCCCTGAGAACAAAGGCTAGAACCTAAAATTTACACCTTAAACTGCTTAATCTTACCGTCCAGTTCTTGCGCGTTGGTTTCCATGATCTGAGATGTTTCAAGAAGCTCACCAACGACAACTACAGATGCTTCAACCAACTCACGAACATTGGTGAGGTTGACACTCATCTCTTCCGCTACACTGCTCTGCTGCCCCGCAGCCGTTGCAATTTGGAAGTTCATATCATTAATCTGATTTACTTGGCTCACGATACCATCGAGTTCAGACCCAGCATTAGTAACAAGTTCAACACCTTCAGCCGCTTCCACCACGCTTTTTTCCATCAGTTCTACCGCAGAGTTAGCGCTGCTTTGTAGGTGACTGATCATGTCTTGGATTTCTACTGTTGCTTGTTGAGTACGCTGCGCAAGGTTACGAACCTCATCGGCAACAACCGCAAAACCACGACCCGCTTCACCGGCACGTGCCGCTTCAATTGCAGCGTTCAATGCTAGTAGGTTTGTCTGTTCTGAAATGCCTTGGATAGTACCAACCACACTGCCAATTGAGTCAACGCGCTCTTCAACTTGGTTTACCGCAGCAGCAGAGGCTGCGATATCTGAAGACAACTCACTCATCTTGGAAACAGAACCTTGAACGAACTTTTGACCAGTCAGAGCTTGGCCTGAAGCCTGCTCAGTCAATGAAGAAGCACTTTGTGCATGCTCGGCTACGGTTTGCACGGTAGATGTCATCTCACTCATTGCAGTTGCTAGCTGGTCGATTTCGTTGAACTCTTCTTGAGCTGACTCTTTGGTTTCAGACATGCTGATGGTCATCACTTCCGTCAGAGCAAACAGCTCATCAGAAGAGGCCACCTGAGTTTTGATCATATCGTTCAGTTGAACGCGAGTTTTTTCGAGTTCACGTGCCACATCGCCGTATTCATCTTTACAGTCCATTTGAATCGGCACTGATAAGTTCTTGTCGGCCATGGTTTTAATGGCGTCATTAAGGTATTGAGTCTGACGCAGCATAACGCGCGCCGCTGCTAATAGAAGAACCACAAACACAATGATCATCAAGGCTGTTTGCCAAGCCACTTGAACTAGGTAAGTCTCGTAATGCTGCTGTGCCACTTGCGCATTGTTGGTTACAGCAAGCAATGAATCGTAAAACGTACTTGCGTCCCAAAGCTGCTTCGAAATGATCAAGATAGTGCTGAATATCATCAGCATGACCATTTTTGGAACGAGACGAACGTCAGAGATTATCCTTTCCCACGGCTTGAATGACAGTTTAGTCATTGTCAGTTCTCCATTAATTCTTATATATTGATGGCTTCTATATCCGCGAGGTGGCTATTTCAGTCAAAGTTCGCGATTTATTTTGAGCCTCGTATGAATGTTAAATAGTATCAAAGACACAACCAAGCCGATGAGCTTATTATCACTGATTCTCTCTTTCTTAGCGTTATTTGTGATCTCAGGCTTATTGTTTGCACCGATTGATAAAGAATCAAAACAAGTTCTTATCGGCCTCGATTTTATAATCTGTAGTGTTTTTCTTTTTCAGCTCACGATTGATCTATTGAGATCACAAAATAAGAAAGAATATCTAAAAGTACACTGGATCGATTTCTTAGCAAGCATCCCAATGATCGAACCACTTCGTTTCGCTCGCATTTTTCAGATCTTACGTGTCATTCTCGTTTTGCGGTCAGGTAAACGAGTGTTAAGAGAGCTATTTCGCAATCGTAAAGAAACCACCCTCGCCTCGATTATATTGCTGCTGATCATTCTCCTGACCATAGGAGCTGGGACAATACTGCTGTTAGAGCACAAAGATCCCAACGCCAACATCACCACTGGACAAGATGCGTTATGGTGGGCTTTCGTTACCATCAGTACCGTAGGGTACGGCGATCATTACCCCGTGACGAACTCAGGGAAATTAGTCGCCTCTCTGGTGATCATTTGCGGTGTGGGTGTTTTTGGTATGATTTCAGGCTTGATTACTTCTCTGATCACCTCCCCAACTCACCATGAGAATCAACGAGCAGAAAACAAAGAGAAGCATCTTGAAAAGATCATAGAGCAACAACAAAAAATACTAGAGCGACTAGAAAAGCTCGAGCAACAAACAAAAAAATAGGGCCGAAGCCCTATTTTCAAATTCATACTTATACTGATATCGGTATTGAGTTTAGTCTTGCCAGTATGGCTCAACCTCAACGCTGATTTGTCGTGTCTGCTCCATCGCATGCAGAATAGACACTTCTTGGCGAGCCAACCAACGCTCTAGCTGAACTTTCTCATCGCCTTCTAACTTCTCAGTTAACGGCTCTAATGTTTTAAGTGCCAGCAAATCATCAATACCTTGTACCATGTCAGCCCATGGCAAACGGAAGCTGTTACGCTCTTCATCGTCATACAAGCTCGCAAAACCCACACCAGAGTATAGATTGCGCATCAAACGGTATTGCTGATCAATATACGCTTGGCTGGTCATCACTCGCTCTGGCGGGAAAGCTTCCATCAAGTCTGCCCATGTGCGATCGAGTTGCTGCACGGAAAACCATTCGATACCACGACCCATTTGCTCACGCGCTTTCTCATCTAAGAAAGGCTGCCAGCCACGAGACAAGATCCAACGGCTCAAATCTAACAATAAACCGGTGTAACGAGCAGAGCTCAGCAAGGTAAGCAGATCTTCACGATCTGGCAGTTGCTCTTGCATCTCTTTAAGCTCAGCGACTAAGAACTTACGCGCATCGAGTTTACGTAGTACATGGCCTTTATCTTCCAGCAAGTCTTCGAAGTGATCATAGCTTTTCAGCCAGTCGAGCTCTTGCTCAAGCCACTTCAACTCTTGACGTAAAATAGCACTCGCACGTCTAGGGACAATGCCACCATAAATGGTGAAAGTCTGGCGGATAAAGCTCAGTGAATGACTGATCTCATGTAGCGCTTCAATCGATTGACGCTCAGTGAAAATCTGTTCGTGATAGTGCCAATGAGCGAGAGCATGCTCTAAAGATTGAATGAAACACGATTCAACGGTATCACTTTTGTCAGTATCAACTAAGGTCAAAGGAGTGACTTCATCTCCTTGATAACCTTGAGCAAGGCGGTAACCCTTAGCTGCTTTACTTAGGTTACCCAAACGCATGCCACCTTGTTCGCAGAATTGGCGAGACAATGTAAATAGCGCATCCGTTTGACCGGATTTAAGTTCCAATTCGACTTCGCAAATCGGTTCTTGCAGGTCGCCTGATTCAACAAAGCCTTGATCGAATGCGACCTCGACTTGGCTACCATCAGGCATACCAATCAACCACTGCTCACGCGTGAAGTTGGTAGAGAACAGAGGAGTCAGCTCAGCTTGCAACGTTTCGATGTCTTTACCTGCTGGCCAGATATCCTCTGGGTGCAGGGCTAACTTAGGTTCGTTGCTGTCGTGTTCAGCATTGTATTCAGGCCTTTGATGCAGGCCAGCAACCACACGACCAGCAGTCTTTACGGTTTGTACAAATACGTCATCAAAGCGTCGAATGCGTAAGCCTGTATCGTGCTTACGTAGCCAGTTGTCAGCGGTGTCAAAGTAGATGTTACCTAGCTCACGACAACTGTGCTGAAGTACTTTAGTTTCAGCAATTTTATTGCGTAAAGTCTCTGAAAATTCAGGAGAAACAAAAAACTTCAGTTCTATCTCGGTTTCCATAGTTATACCTTTCTGTGAAGATAGGGACAGGATATTGCCAATTTGAAAAGTCGGCAAGTCAGAAATATCGCCCTTATGATGATCTAAAACAGTTTTAATGAGAGATTGATTAGGTTAACATGCGCGACTTTGTAGCCATCGCTTAACATTTCACCATGAATATGGTGTATGTTGTTTTAAGGTTATTATTTATTAGGTTGGATGACCATGCCAGTAAATACAATTATGGGGTTATTTGCAAAGTCCCCAATTAAACCTTTGCAGCGTCACGTAGTATGCGTGAACGAATGTTGTTCTCACCTAGTTAATTTCTTTGAAGTTTCTTCAAAAGGTGACTGGGAAAAAGCATCAGAAATTCGAGCTCAAATTTCTCACCTTGAGAAAGAAGCTGACGTACTAAAACGTGAAATTCGCCTTAAACTTCCTCGTGGTTTGTTTATGCCAGTTGATCGCACCGATATGTTGGAGCTATTAACGCAACAAGACAAACTCGCAAACCTAGCGAAAGACATTGCTGGCCGTGTATATGGTCGTCAACTTGTCATTCCTGCTCCTATGCAAGAAAACTTCATCGCTTACGTTAAACGTTGTCTAGATGCAGCGAACCAAGCACAAAACGTAATCAATGAATTAGACGAATTACTTGAGACTGGCTTTAAAGGCCGTGAAGTAACACTCGTTGCCGAAATGATTCATCAATTAGATGTAATTGAAGATGACACGGATGCGATGCAGATCGAACTACGCCAACAACTAATGGCAATTGAAGGCGATCTGAATCCAGTTGATATCATGTTCTTATACAAAATTCTTGAATGGGTTGGTGGTATTGCAGATCAAGCACAGCGTGTAGGCGCTCGTCTTGAAGTAATGCTTTCTCGATCTTAAATCATACGTTAACCATATAACGAAGAGCATTTTTTGAACAAACCACTTATGCGCTGAGTATTCCTCTCGCTGAGCGGTTTTTTGCGTCTAAATTTGTTCCGCTTGTTATCAAACAACTAGGTATTACGATGGATATCCTTGCTAACTACGGCACTGTCCTGATTATTGTTGCAGCAGCTTTCGGTTTCTTGATGGCTATTGGTATTGGTGCAAATGACGTTGCGAACGCAATGGGCACCTCAGTAGGCTCTAAAGCTTTAACCGTTAAACAAGCGATCATTATCGCAATGATCTTTGAATTCGCAGGTGCTTACCTTGCGGGCGGCGAAGTAACAGACACGATCCGTAAAGGTGTTATCGAAACGTCTCTATTCGCTCATCAACCAGATGTACTTGTGTACGGCATGATGTCAGCACTTCTTGCTGCGGGTACATGGCTACTTCTCGCTTCTTACATGGGCTGGCCGGTTTCTACGACTCACTCAATCATCGGTGCAATCATCGGCTTCGCTTGTGTGTCTGTAGGTACTGAAGCGGTAGACTGGAACAGCGTTCAAGGCATTGTGGGCAGTTGGATTATCACACCGGTTATTTCCGGTTTCTTCGCTTACGTCATATTTGTAAGTGCTCAACGACTGATTTTTGATACAGAGAACCCGCTATTTAACGCGAAACGCTTTGTACCGGTATACATGTTCATTACAACAATGGTAATTGCACTTGTAACCATCAAGAAAGGCCTTAAGCACGTTGGTCTTCACCTAAGCAACACTGAAGCATGGGTTTGGGCTGCTGGCGTTTCTGCGCTTGTAATGATCGGCGGTTACCTATACATCCAGAAGAAATTCGCTAACCGCGAAGAAGACCACGGCTTTGCAGGTGTTGAAGGCATCTTCTCTGTACTCATGGTTATCACAGCTTGTGCGATGGCATTTGCACACGGTTCAAACGACGTTGCGAACGCGATTGGTCCACTGTCTGCTGTTGTATCAACCGTTGAGCACATGGGTGAAATCACAGGTAAGAGTACTATCGCATGGTGGATTCTTCCTCTAGGTGGATTCGGTATCGTTGTTGGTCTTGCAACAATGGGTCATAAAGTAATGGCAACCGTTGGTACTGGTATTACAGAACTAACACCAAGCCGTGGCTTTGCTGCACAACTTGCAACTGCATGTACGGTTGTACTAGCTTCAGGTACTGGCCTTCCAATCTCTACTACACAAACACTCGTTGGTGCTGTTTTAGGTGTTGGTTTTGCTCGTGGTATCGCAGCACTAAACTTAGGCGTTGTACGTAATATCGTGGCTTCTTGGATTGTGACACTACCTGCAGGTGCTCTACTTGCTGTTGTGTTCTTCTACGGAATTCAAGCTGCGTTTACTATGTAATCGCGACTGCGTTAGTGAATACTAGCGTCAGAACAGTGTGAGCTTCAGTAACGATATGTAAATGCCATGTCATTATTGACTCAAACGCACAGAAAGGGAGGCTTTGCCTCCCTTCTTTGTTGCACCGCATAAAGAAACTAAATATTATTTGCTGATTGAGGCTGACTCATACGCCTACCCAATTTGAATCGTTAAGGGATTTACTGTGAAAAAACTGATTAGCTTAGTTTTGTTCGCAATGCTTGCGGCTCCAGCTGCCTTTGCACAAGACCGTTATATTGCTGACAAACTATTTACTTATATGCATTCTGGCCCAAACAACACATTCCGTATCATCGGTAGTGTTGATGCTGGTGAAAAGATTACATTCCTACAAACTAACAAGAGTACGGGTTACACCCAAATTCAAGACAACCGTGGCCGTAAAGGTTGGGTTGAAAGCAAGTTTGTAAGCACTCAAGAAAGCATGGCACTGCGTATGCCTAAGCTAGAGAAAGAGCTGACGGAAGTTAAAGGCAAGCTAGCGAATGCTCGTCAGAGTGCTGACAGCGAAAAAGCTGGCCTAGCAAGCTCTCTAGATTCTCGTAACAAGCAGATTGCTGAACTAGAACAGAACTACAGTGAAATTAGCCAACAGCTAACGAGTTCTCAAACAGAGAACCGTGAACTGCGCGCTAAGCTAGACACTCAAAAAGACGACCTACTATTGAAGTACTTCATGTACGGTGGTGGTGTTGCGGGTATTGGTCTACTTCTAGGCCTTGTTCTGCCACACATCATGCCTCGTCGCAGAAAATCACCAAACGGTTGGGCGTAGACGTAACGCTTGTATTAGGTACAGTAAATTCAGTATCGAAGATCAAAAAGGAGCACCGAGGTGCTCCTTTTTATTTGTCTGTTATCTAAATACGTATAGAAATCGCTAACCTTTCCACTCGTACAGAGCCGGGATTTCTATCTTCTGTTGATTGAACTCTATGATCACTGATTGTGGCTTAATCTCTAGTAATTGAATGTCTTGTCCAATCCAATCTCCTTGCGCCACTTCTTGGCCGTTCACTTTTACCCAACGTTTGGTCTCGCTGCTCGAGTACATATGAGTTTGTAGGTCTAACTTAGGAAGGACTCCTGATAAGCTATTGGTGTGCGTTTCCAACTCAATAACCTGAGAGCCTCTTTGCCCTGCGGGTCTAGAGTCCATCGGCTCAGGAGTGCTTTGTTGCTCCCCCATAATGGATTCAAGCTTCAATGCCAAATCAGGTGGCAACTCACTGAGGTCTAGCCCTTGCAGCAGATCACTGTCCGATTGCAGAGCAGTGTTTTTATTGCTGACACCAGGCTGAACCTCAGGCTGAGCCAGTGACAGTTCTGATTCCTCTGACGCTCGAGCACTGCTCTCTGAGCTAGCCAAAGGCACAATAGATCCGCCTGCGACATTTGTACTTTCAGAGTCAACCTGTGCATACATCTCTTGACGTGGCAGAGCTTTCAAAGTTTGGCTAACTGGCGCAGGACGAACCACAAACAAGGGGTCATCTTTAACCTCTTCCACAGCATTCAAGTCTGCAGTATCCACATCAGAAATTTGAGATTCAATAACTGGCTGTGTTTGTGTATTAGGAAGCATCGCGGATAATAGCTGAGGCGCAGTTTGATGTTGATTGTATGATTGATAAACCAAGGTACCGCCTACCAACAAAGAAGGCACAAGCAAAAGAAGTAACCCCATGGCTAACGACGAACCACGTTTGTTACTGATGCCCTTTGCCGAGTTCGGCACATGATGATTTTGGTAGCCTTTAAAGCTAGGTTTATTGATAGATGATTGTGTAACCGAAGACTGATTCAGCTCGTGCATAATGCGTGACATTAGCTTGCCCCTCCACTTAATGACATCAACTTCGGAGAATCAAGCTGAGCTAATCTTTGCAACCTTGCTAATGTTCGTTGACCTGCGATGCCGTCGACCGACATACTTTGCCAAGTTTGAAACGCTTCAACCTTCATTTTTAATTCGTAATCAAATACATCACTACCAGACACAACCTCTCCCAACACCTCAGAAAGCAACAAATCAAGCAAAGCCACAGCTTCACCTTGGTAACCCTCTTTCAGCGTCTCTCGCAGCGGCTGTTTCCAAATCGCGACATAATCACCCTGCCAGATCTGCTCTAGAGATTGCTTCGGCATGACTAAGAGTTTTTCGTTAACCAGTAGTTCGACAGAATCTTGTGATACGCCATAAAGCACCGCAAACACAGATTCTTGTTCTATGTCTAAGTTCAACACCACAGGAACGCCTAACTCAAGTAAGTCATCCAAGCTAGATTGTTGCTGTTCACATACGAAAACACTTTGCGGCTCGCTTAGGCATAAACCGTCTCGCAATGAAGACTGGTATCCCCAAAGGGTGTATAAATCCTTGATAGCCAGCGAGCGGTTAGTCCCTTGCATCAAGTGTTGTTGAATATGTGGTGGCAGCGCGAACTTGTCTGTTTCTGGCTCAGCAACAGCCTTAGGCATATCCACCACTAACGACCGCTGCATCTTGGCTGAGCTTACTGTTTGGGCTTCATTTGAAGGCTCGGTTGTTAACCATGAATCTATGTACGTTGGGGCAAAGTTAAAAGTTGCCATCGCAAGTGCGACACTCAAGGTGGCTGCACCAGCGTACTGAACGAGCTTTGGTATCGCGCTCGCTGCGCGAGGTTTATCGACATGGTAAACCTCGGCTTGAAACGCCATCACCTGCTGGCAGGCTTTATTGACCGTTTCATTGCTCGGTGTTAGCTCTCCATCATGAAAAGCTAACTGTAGGGCCTTGTCGCACACCAAGTTAATGAGCCTTGGAATACCATGAGTATATTGGGCGATCAGCTTAACGGAGCGATTCGAGAACAACATCTGCTCGCCACCTGCCGTCTCCAGACGAAACGCGATGTACTTACCGGTCTCTTCAATATTGAGAGGCAATAAATGATAACGCCCTGTAATACGCTGCGCCAATTGACGCAGTTGTGTAGTCTGCAAATGCTGTTGTAATTCAGGTTGACCAACCAACAATACTTTTAATAGCTTACGACTGTCGGTTTCCAAATTAGTTAAAAGGCGAAGCTGCTCCAACACATCGGCAGCAAGGTGCTGAGCTTCGTCTATCACCAATAAGGTTTGAATGCCCTCTGCATGGCTATCCAATAAGAAGTAGTAAATCGCCTGACTCAGCTGCTTCAAGGATGCTTGTTCTGGATACTCGACCTCAAACTCATCGCAGATAGCTTCAAGTAAATCCGTATTGGAAAACGTAGGGTTAAGTATAAGGCCAGCCTGAGTATGACGATCCAAAGAAGACAACATCGCCTTAGCAACCGTTGTTTTCCCTGTACCCACCTCACCAGTGAGCATTGCAAAGCCCCCACCTTCGCCTAAACCGGCTTGTAGGTTCTGCATCGCTTCTTGATGGCGTTGACTCAAAAACAAATAGCGAGAATTTGGTACAATCGAAAATGGCATCTCAACGAAGCCAAAATATTCCTTATACATGTGCTGCCCTATAATTACGATTAATGGAAAGTACCATTGCTTGCCGTAAAGTCCAGCAGTGATAAAACATTTCGAGGTGATAAGTTGCAAATATACGATAGCCTACCAGAAGAGAATGGGCTACAGCGCTATCTAGTCGGTGGGGCAGTGCGCGATAAGCTACTCAATATTGATAGCTATGATAAAGATTGGGTCGTGGTCGGCAGTACGCCTCAACAGATGGAAAGCCTTGGCTTCACTGCGGTGGGTAAAGACTTCCCGGTATTCCTGCATCCAAAAACCAAGGAAGAGCACGCACTGGCTCGCACCGAGAGAAAATCAGGCTCTGGTTACACAGGCTTCGAATGTTACTTCGCTCCAGACGTGGGTTTGGAAGAAGATCTGATGCGCCGAGATCTAACCATTAACGCCATCGCACAAGATGATGCAGGCAACCTTCACGATCCTTACCATGGCCAACAAGATCTCTCCGATCGTATTCTTAGACACGTATCCGATGCCTTTGTTGAAGATCCGCTTCGTGTGCTGCGTGTTGCCCGTTTCGCTGCCAAGCTTCACCACCTAAACTTTACGATTGCACCTGAAACCATGACCATGATGGCGACAATCGTTGAATCAGGAGAACTGGCACACCTTACAGCCGAACGAGTTTGGCAAGAGTGGCACAAATCACTTAGTACGCCACATCCAGAAGTGTTCCTTTCAGTGTTGAAAGAGTGTGGTGCATTAGCGGTTGTTTTGCCAGAGATTGACGCTCTATTTGGTGTCCCTCAACCTGAAAAATGGCACCCTGAAATCGACACCGGGATTCACACACTGATGGTTGCTCAACAAGCTGCGCTATTAAGCCCATCGTTACCAGTACGCTTTGCTGCTCAAGTGCATGACTTAGGTAAAGGCGTTACACCTAAAAGTGAATGGCCAAGCCACAAAATGCACTGCCATACAGGTGTTAAGATCATCAAAAAGCTATGTGAACGAGTCAGAGTACCTAATGAGTTCAGAGATCTTGCGCTGTTAGTGTGCGAGCAGCATTCTAATATCCATCGTGCAGGTGAGTTAAAGCCAACCACCTTCCTTAAAGTTCTCAACAAGTTCGATGTTTGGCGCAAACCAGATCGACTTAACGACATCTTGCTTTGCTGCCAAGCTGACCACGCTGGCCGTAAAGGGTTACAAGATCAGCCTTACCCTCAAAAGGCTCGTTTTGAAGCAGCCTATAAAGCGGCACTTCAAGTTGAAGTCAAAGCAATCATTGCCGATGGTTTTAAAGGTAAAGATATTCGAGAAGAACAAGAGAAGCGCAGAGCAGCGGCCATCGAAAACGCGTTATCAGAACTCACTGATAATTAGTCTTCATTCCGTTAGTAAGCACGCATTAAAAAACCCGCGACTAGCGGGTTTTTCCGTTTCAATCTGTAAGAAGAAACATTTGTCTTCGAAAGTCGAGCGCTACTGCATCATCAAGAAAGCAAATAGACCAAAACCTAGAATCAGGCGGTAGATAACAAACGGTGTCATACCCATACGAGAGATAAGCTTCAAGAAGAAGTGAATACAGATATAAGCACTAATGAAAGAAACCACGATTCCCGTTAGCAAAGTGCCAGCATGGATTGGGTCACCACTGGTCACTAACTTCAGACCCAAGTAACCACCAGCCAGAGTGATGATTGGGATAGACATCAAGAAAGAGAATCGAGCTGCCGCTTCACGAGTAAAGCCAAGGTAAAGTGCTGCCGTAATCGTAGCGCCTGAACGAGAGGTACCAGGAATGATTGCCATTGCTTGAGCAAGGCCTATAAACAGCGCCTTTTTCCAACCTGCTTGGTATTCGTCATCACGCAAGCTTGAGTTCTTATCCACCCACCATAACAACAAACCAAAGATAATCGTTGTGGTTGCGATCACCCACGCACTGCGTAAGTAAAGCTCAACAATATCTTTTATCAACAAACCAAAGATACACGCTGGAATCGTCGCGAGAATGATCATCCACGCTAACTTCGCTTCCTTGCTGCGATCGCCTTTAAACACTGAACCAAAGAATGCGCTCAACAGAGAGACCACTTCTTTACGGAAATAGATCACTACCGCGGCCAAAGTACCGACATGGACAGCAACATCAAAAGCCAAACCTTGATCTTCCCAACCTAAAACAGCAGAAGGAAGGATTAAGTGTGCAGAACTGGAAATAGGTAAAAACTCAGTAAAGCCTTGCACCAACGCCAACATAAACGCTTCAAAATAACTCATTACTTACCTTAAAAATTATAGTTTTATATCTACGACAGAGAGCGAGTCTAATTGCTGCATCTTCTGCCATATTTCACTGACGGTTCTTCCGTCTTGCGGGATCACTCTCGCAGGACAAAGATCATAAAGCGGTTGTGTTACAAAAGGATATTTGTAGATATCACTGCGTGGTAATTCTGGTTCGCGCTCAGAAACCACCTCTCCAAACAGCACAATATCAAGATCGAGGTTTCGATCTTGAAGTTTGTGCGCATCTTGAGAGCGACCCCATTTAAACTCAATTTTACGCAGCTGCTGTGAAAATTCAGTCAATGAGAGTGACGTGTCGAGCTCTATCACAAAGTTATAAAACGGATGGCTATTAAAACCCACGGGCTCACAGTGATAGATTTTAGAGCATTTAAGGTTAGTCCCTAACGATTGAAGCTCTGTCCATGCCACCCTTGCATGCTTGTCGCGGTCTATGTTCGTGCCAACACCAACATAGGCTACTGTCATGCTCGGCCTCGTTCGATGATCACGCCAACAGCTTTTGCTTGTGGTACTGCGCCCGGTTTAGCCAAGCGGATTTTGATCCAAGGCACAGAGAATTGAGTCATGATCAATTCAGCGACTTCTTCAGCCACACGCTCCACTAGCAGGAATCGGCCATTCGCAATGTGGTCAAGCACGGCAGTACTCACAGTCGAGTAATCCAAAGCATCAACCACATCATCACTCTTACCTGCAGGGCGGTTGTCATGAGCCATTTCAATATCAAGCACAAGTTTTTGTTTAATCTCTTGTTCCCAATCGTAAACACCGATCGTTGTAATTACTTCTAGCTGTTCAATGAAAACTTTATCCAGTGCCATGACTTGTCCTTTTAGAGGTCGGATACCCATATTGGGGAAAAAAACGTATTATTTGCGTAATTCGAGATATGATATCAATTACTCTTGGATTGAGCATTATTTTCCCATCGTTAGGCTTATAACCGTTTAAGGAAAGACATGACCCCATTGGCACTAATCATGATCATTGCAGCCTATTTGCTAGGTTCAATCTCTAGTGCGGTCTTGATATGTCGAGTCTTAAGGCTTCCTGATCCAAGAACGGTGGGCTCCAATAACCCTGGTGCCACTAATGTACTGCGCGTTGGCGGTAAAGGCGCAGCTGCAGCAGTCCTCCTGTGTGACATGCTGAAAGGCACTACCCCTGTCTGGCTTGGCTACTACCTCAAGATCGACCCAATCATTCTTGGGGTTGTGGCAATTGCGGCGTGTCTTGGCCATATGTATCCGATCTTCTTCCACTTTAAAGGTGGTAAAGGCGTCGCAACCGCACTGGGTGCTATCGCCCCAATAGGATTCGATCTAACCGGTATGATCATGGCGACTTGGTTAGTTGTGGCGTTTTTGTTTCGTTACTCTTCTTTAGCGGCACTGGTTACTGTGCTACTTGCCCCTTTCTACGCTTGGTTAGTCAAACCTCAATACACATTGCCAGTAGCCATGCTGTGCTGTTTGATCGTGTTACGTCACCACCAGAATATCCGCCGCCTACTCGATGGCAGCGAACCAAAACTCGGACAAAAAAAATCGGCTTAAACTGTCACGTCTAAGCCGAACCATAGTATTCAGTATTTAAAGCTTACAGCAGATGTTTATCTAAAAACGTCTTCAGCATTGTGTTCACAAACTCTGGTTGCTCTAACGAGCTAATATGACCTGCGCTAGGAATTACCACTAATTCACTGCCCGTAATGCAATCGTGCATTAGGTATGACTCAAGTACCGGACGTGGTTTGTCTTCTTGTCCTACCGCAATCAACACAGGTAGCGCGAAGTTCTCTACTGATTCGATCATATCACGACGTCCAAAGACCATTCGACCGATGCGCGCCACTTCTTCCGCTTTATCACCCTTAAGTTCAGATAACTGCTGAGTAAAACCTTCCACTAAAGCTGGCGTGTGGGTTTGAGCATCGTTTGCGAAGAACAGTGGAACCACAGCTTCAACAATCGGTTGAGGAACCATCTTAGTTTGAGTGATGGTGTCTAACATGTGGAAGTATTTAGCGTGTGCAACTTCTGGCTCTAAACCCACAAAGGTATCCATTAATACCAATGACTTGATTCGAGCAGGTGCTAACTCCGCAAGCTCCGTTCCCCACATACCGCCAACCGATAAACCTACCACTGAGAATTCATCGATCTCTAAATGATCAAGCAGAGCCAAGACGTGCTGAGCGTAATCTTTCAAGTTACGCATCGAAGCTGGTGCAGCTTGAGATTCACCATGAGACCAAAGCTCAGGCACAATACAACGGTACTGAGTTTTCAACGCCTCAATCTGTGGCTTCCACATGGCACTATCCCAAAGGTAGCTGTGGCCTAATACAACAACAGGGCCTTGACCTTCATCTAGGTACGCCATCGATTGATTGTCTACTGTGAACTTGTTCATCTTCTTCCCTAATCTCTATCAGCAATTATTTATCGACATACAGTCGGTAAGCTAAGATATAAAAACGGCCGCACAAGGCGACCGTTTATCGAAACACTATATTCAATTACGCAATTGGCTCTAGCTGGTCAATAGGCCAACGCGGAGTGGCATGAACAGACAAATCAGCCGTTTCGCCATTCTTCAAGCGCTGCATACCCGCATAAGCGATCATCGCACCATTATCTGTACAGAATTCTGTGCGTGGGTAGTACACCTCACCACCGACTTTCTTAGCAAGAGCTTCAAGCTCAACACGCAGTTGTTTGTTGGCACTTACACCGCCAGCAATCACTATACGTTTCATGCCCGTTTCAACCAAGGCTCGCTTACACTTGATTACTAAGGTTGCACAAACAGCTTCTTGGAATGCATAAGCGATATCAGCGCGAGTTTGGTCATCATTATCGTTATCGCGAATGGTATTCGCTGCGAACGTCTTCAAACCAGAAAAGCTCATATCTAGACCCGGACGATCGGTCATTGGACGCGGGAACTTAAAACGACCCGGAGTGCCTTTTTCCGCCAAACGAGATAACAGTGGACCACCAGGGTAATCTAAGCCCATCAGTTTCGCGGTTTTATCAAACGCTTCACCCGCTGCATCATCAATCGATTCACCAAGGATTCGGTATTCACCAATGCCTTTCACTTCTACCATCATGGTATGGCCGCCAGAAACCAGCAGAGCCACAAATGGGAATGGTGGTGGGTTATCTTCTAGCATTGGCGCAAGAAGGTGACCTTCCATATGGTGAACAGGCACTGCAGGCACTCCCCACGCATAAGCAATACTGCGACCAATCGTTGCACCAACCAGCAGTGCACCCACTAAACCAGGGCCAGCCGTGTAAGCCACACCATCAATGTCTTTCGACGTTAGGTTCGCTTCAGCTAATGCCGCTTTAATAAGAGGAATTGTTTTTTTCACGTGGTCACGTGAAGCTAGCTCAGGTACCACACCACCGTAATCGGCGTGCAGCTTTACTTGGCTATATAATTGATGAGAAAGCAGCCCTTGCTCATCATCATAAATCGCGATTCCTGTTTCATCACAAGAGGTTTCAATACCAATAATGCGCATAATTTTCTCGGCACGCTTTCGTCTAAAATGGGAAATTAGCGCAATATTACCCTGCCTAAGCTCTTCAAACAAATATTGTACAGACTATAATCGACAAAGTGCTTTACAAAGCCACTGTGATCGGATTAAAATTCCGCACCATTTTTGATCAAGCTGGTTAATGGCCAAACGCGAATAGAGAGTTAGCTCGATGGGTAACTTCTCTGATTTGGTACTGAGTAGCCAGCGATAATGAATAACCCCTGAGGTGAAAGGCATATGCCAATAGTTAAAGTACGTGAAAACGAACCGTTCGACGTTGCACTACGTCGTTTCAAGCGCTCTTGTGAAAAAGCAGGTATCCTTTCTGAAGTTCGCCGTCGCGAGCACTACGAAAAGCCAACTACAGTTCGCAAACGCGCTAAAGCAGCAGCTCAAAAGCGTCACGCTAAGAAGCTAGCTCGCGAAAACGCACGTCGCGTTCGCCTGTACTAATAACTTAATCCATAAGGACTGAGTTATGGCTCTTATTGAACAACTCAAAGAAGAGCAAAAATTAGCGATGAAAGCCAAGGACAAACCGCGCCTTGGCACTATCCGCTTAGCTCTTTCAGCAATTAAGCAACGTGAAGTTGACGAACGGATCACTCTGAACGACGACGACATTCTTGCTGTATTAGTTAAAATGGTTAAGCAACGTCGCGATTCTGTTGCTCAATATGAATCAGCAAATCGTCAAGATCTTGCTGACGTGGAAAAAGCAGAAATTACGGTACTTGAAGGCTTTATGCCTCAACCGCTAACTGATGAAGAAGTTATTGCACTACTTGATAGCGCAATCGCCGAAGCTCAACCAGCGGGCATGCAAGACATGGGTAAAGTAATGGCTATCTTGAAACCACAAATTCAAGGGCGTGCAGATATGGGTAAAGTTAGTGGTTTAGTTCGTTCTAAACTCGCTTAATCCCAAATCAAATTGCAACAAGCCGTGCAATCCTTCGGAACGCACGGCTTGTTTGTATCTGTAACCTATTCAAACTATTATTATCCACACTCTCAGTTAGTGCATTTTTCTAAGGTTTTATGGCAGGACACATCCCGCGTAGTTTCATTGATGATCTCCTAGCGCGTCTCGACATTGTCGACATAGTGGACGCACGCGTGAAACTTAAGAAAAAAGGCAAAAACTATGGTGCTTGTTGCCCATTCCACAACGAAAAGACCCCTTCTTTTAGCGTAAGCCAAGAAAAACAGTTTTATCACTGCTTTGGTTGTGGCGTACACGGTAATGCTATCGACTTCATTATGGAGTTCGAACGCCTCGATTTTGTTGAAGCTATTGAAGAGCTAGCCTCTTTCTTAGGCCTCGACGTTCCTAGAGAACAGCGCAGCGGCGAGATATCAACAGCACCAAGAGCCAACAGCGAACAAAAACGTAACCTCTACGATTTGATGGGCGGCATCAGTAATTTTTACCGCTCTCAACTGAAAATATCAGCCAACAAACCTGCGATTGATTACCTAAAGAATCGTGGCCTTTCGGGCGAGATCGTCCAGAAGTTTGGTATTGGTTATGTGGCCGATGAGTGGGACTTAGTTCGTAAGAACTTTGGCCAACAGAAAGAAGCCCAAGACATGCTCGTGACTGGCGGCATGCTAATTGAGAACGATAAAGGTAACCGATACGACCGATTCCGTGGACGCGTAATGTTCCCAATTCGTGATCGTCGTGGCCGTGTGATTGGTTTTGGTGGTCGTGTATTAGAAGACGGCACACCAAAATACCTCAACTCACCAGAAACGCCTATCTTCCATAAAGGTAAAGAGCTTTACGGCCTTTATGAAGTGCTGCAAGCCTACCGTGAACCGCCGCAAATACTTGTGGTTGAAGGTTACATGGATGTCGTGGCACTCGCGCAATATGGTGTCGATTACTCAGTAGCATCACTGGGCACCTCGACAACCGGCGACCATGTTCAAATGTTGTTCCGTCAAACCAGCACTGTGGTTTGTTGTTACGATGGTGACCGAGCAGGTAAAGAAGCCGCGTGGCGCGCACTAGAAAACGCACTTGAGTATCTCAAAACCGGTAACACGCTTAAGTTTCTGTTCTTGCCCGACGGTGAAGACCCAGACAGCTATATTAGAGAGCATGGCAAAGCCGCTTTTGAACAACTGGTCCACAATGCGACGCCGCTTTCGACCTATTTGTTCGATAACCTGATTGAAATACACAAGTTAAACTTGGGAACAACCGAAGGGAAATCAGCACTGCGTGCACACGCCAGCGCCTTGATTAACAAAATTCCAGACAGTTACTTCCAAGAATTACTCGAAAAACTGCTCGATGAGCGAACTGGATTTGATAATCAATTGCGACGTGCGCGTGTTCATACACAGAACCCGACACCTCAACCGCATAAAGAGCTGAAGCGCACTCCAATGCGTGAAGTTATCGCTTTGCTTATCCAAAATCCGAGCTATGCTGATATGGTACCGGATTTATCAAGTGTCAAAGGCTTACAATTGCCTGGGCTAAGTTTATTCGTCGAAGTACTTGATAAATGCCACGCGCATCCCCATATCAACACAGGCCAATTATTAGAGCATTGGCGACACAACAAACATGAGGCTCTTCTGTCTCGTCTCGCGAGCTGGGAAATCCCCCTCGACGAAGACAATCAAGAAGACATATTTTTAGACTCATTGGACAATATACTTGCCCAGTGCGTTGAAAAACAAATTGAAAACCTGCAGGCCAAAGCAAGAAGCGTCGGTTTATCAGCCGAAGAAAAAAGGGAGCTACTAGCTTTAATGCTAGATCTAAAAGCGTAACCCTGTTTGATTAGTCAGCATTTAATAAATTTGTTAACATAATTGGTTTGCATTTGAGAATGCAACGTCCTTCACCAGACCTGAAGTTGGATATCATCTATGGATCAAAATCCGCAGTCACAGCTTAAATTACTTGTTATTAAAGGCAAGGAACAAGGCTATCTGACCTACGCCGAAGTAAACGACCACCTACCTGCAGAAATCGTGGATTCTGAACAGGTAGAAGACATCATTCAAATGATTAACGACATGGGTATCAAGGTAGTTGAAACTGCACCTGATGCTGATGATCTAGCACTTAATGATGACGATGCCAATATAGATGAAGATGCAGCCGAAGCTGCAGCTGCTGCGCTTTCAAGCGTAGAAAGCGAGATTGGCCGTACTACTGACCCAGTTCGTATGTACATGCGTGAAATGGGTACAGTTGAACTACTGACTCGTGAAGGCGAAATCGACATTGCGAAGCGTATTGAAGATGGTATCAATACAGTTCAACTATCGGTTGCTGAGTACCCAGGCACTATTCCATACATCTTGGAACAGTTTGACCGCGTACAAGCAGAAGAGATTCGCTTAACAGACCTAATCAATGGCTTTGTTGACCCAGACGACGATGGCACAGCTGCGCCAACAGCGACTCACATCGGTTCAGAACTTGCTGAAACTGATCTGGAAGACGAAGACAAAGAAGACGCAGAAGACGACGAGGAAGAGGAAGAAGAAGATACAGGTATCGATCCTGAACTTGCTCTTGAGAAGTTCACAGCACTTCGTACTAGCTACCAGAATCGTCAACTAGCGATCAACGAGTACGGCCATGAAAGCCCGAAAGCAATGCTTGCAACGACAATGATGCAAGACGTATTCAAAGAGTTCCGTCTAACACCAAAACAGTTTGATTTCCTAGTAAACGAACTGCGTAACTCTATGGATCGTGTACGTACTCAAGAACGCCTAATCATGCGTCAAACGGTTGAGTACGGCAAAATGCCGAAGAAATCTTTCATTGCTCTATTTACTGGCAACGAATCTAGCGAAGCATGGTTGGATGAAGTTCTTGCTTCAGACAAGCCATACGCAGAAAAGATTAAACGTAACGAGCACGACATCCGTCGCTCTATCCAAAAGCTGGATATGATCGAACGTGAAACGTCTCTTACTGTTCAAAGCATCAAAGATATCAGCCGTCGCATGTCTATCGGTGAAGCGAAAGCTCGTCGTGCGAAGAAAGAGATGGTTGAAGCGAACTTACGTCTAGTAATCTCGATTGCTAAGAAGTACACAAACCGTGGTCTACAATTCCTGGATCTAATCCAAGAAGGTAACATCGGTCTGATGAAAGCGGTAGATAAGTTTGAATACCGTCGTGGTTACAAGTTCTCTACTTACGCTACTTGGTGGATCCGTCAAGCAATCACTCGTTCGATTGCCGACCAAGCTCGTACTATCCGTATTCCGGTTCACATGATCGAAACGATCAACAAACTAAACCGTATCTCTCGTCAAATGCTACAAGAGATGGGTCGTGAACCACTTCCGGAAGAACTGGCTGAACGCATGCAAATGCCTGAAGACAAAATCCGTAAAGTACTGAAAATCGCTAAAGAGCCAATCTCAATGGAGACACCAATCGGTGACGACGAAGATTCGCACCTAGGTGATTTCATCGAGGATACAACGCTGGAACTACCTTTAGACTCTGCAACGGCAACAAGCCTACGCGGCGCAACTAAAGACGTTCTTGCTGGCCTAACGCCTCGTGAAGCTAAAGTACTACGTATGCGTTTCGGTATCGACATGAACACTGACCACACTCTTGAAGAAGTGGGCAAGCAGTTCGACGTAACTCGTGAACGTATCCGTCAGATCGAAGCAAAAGCACTGCGTAAACTTCGTCACCCAAGCCGCTCAGAAACTCTGCGTAGCTTCCTAGACGAGTAATCACATACTTTAGTGTGGTTAGCTTTTAAGCATAAATAAGAAAAGGTGAGCGTTGGCTCACCTTTTTTTTATCCGTGTGATTTAAGTGGCTAAGATGTAAGCGGAATTGCCCCTTATAGTGTCTAGACACCACTGAATGCTTCCCCTATAATCTATGCCCTACGGCCCCTTAGCTCAGTGGTTAGAGCGCACGACTCATAATCGTTCGGTCCCCAGTTCAAATCTGGGAGGGGCCACCAAATTAGAAAAGCCAGAACAGTTCACGCTGCTCTGGCTTTTTGCTTTTCTGATTCAGTACCAATCACACCCTGCACTTCCGAACCAAAAACGAATCATCCCGCACACAATACCAATTGCCTCTCTGTGACTAAACATACTTTTCTTTTATAAAAAAATCGGCAATATGAGAGTACATAAATCGCTCAATAGTTCAGGGAAGACTCATGAAAGACGAAACACTCTCGATTCACTTCGGTTACGACACTGATCCAACAACCAAATCGGTTGCCACTCCAATCTACCAAACCGTCGCGTACGAATTCGATGACGCACAACACGGCGCCGACCTCTTCAACCTTGCGGTGCCAGGCAATATCTACACTCGCATAATGAACCCAACCAATGATGTGTTAGAAAAACGCATGGCCGCCTTAGAAGGAGGTATCGCAGGCTTAGTGGTAAGTGCGGGCAGTGCTGCGATCAACTATGCGATTCAGACGTTGGCGCAAATCGGTGACAACATTGTTTCAACACCTCAGCTTTACGGTGGTACTTACACCCTATTTGCTCATATGCTGCCAAACCAAGGGATCGAAGTTCGTTTTGCTAAAGACGATAAACCAGAAAGCTTAGCGGCACTGATTGACGAAAAAACCAAGGCGGTTTACTGCGAAAGTATCGGTAACCCAGCAGGTAATATTATCGACTTAGAGCGTGTTGCTGAACTTGCTCACGCACAAGGTGTACCTGTGATTGTTGATAACACGGTGGCGACGCCTGTACTGTGTAAACCTATCGATTTTGGTGCTGACATCGTGGTGCACTCACTAACTAAATACGTGGGTGGTCACGGTACAACGTTAGGTGGCGTGATTGTCGACTCAGGTAAATTCCCATGGGCACAGCACAAGGACCGCTTCCCTGTGTTTAATCAGCCAGAGCCTTCTTATCATGGCGTGGTTTATACCGAGGCCTTTGGTGAGGCTGCGTTTATTGGTCGTGCTAGAACGGTTCCCCTACGTAATACAGGTGCAGCACTGTCACCAATGAATGCTTTCATGTTGATGCAAGGTTTGGAGACGTTGTCGCTACGCATGGAGCGACACACAGAGAATGCCTTGAAAGTAGCGGAATACCTCAAGCAACACGAGAAAGTCAGTTGGGTAAGTTACGCTGGCCTGCCTGATTCAGAATTCTATCCACTCGCTGAAAAGTACATGCAAGGTAAGCCATCGGCCATTCTATCTTTTGGTTTAAAAGACGGTTATGAAGCCGGTGTTCGCTTCTATGATGCACTGCAAATCTTCAAGCGCTTAGTTAACATTGGCGATGCGAAATCTCTCGCTTGTCACCCAGCTTCGACGACACACCGTCAACTAAGCGAAGCTGAACAGAAACAAGCCGGTGTATCACCGGAGATGATTCGCCTATCAGTAGGTATCGAGCACATTGACGATATCTTGGCTGACCTAGAGCAAGCACTAAGCGCTTAATGACGCTACAGCTAGCTCTAACACTGATCGTTAAGTAACAGACATAAAAAAGCCCATCACAGGATGGGCTTCTTATTATCTATTGTCGGTAGACATTAAAGTTTGATCAAAAAACTAAGCATATAGCTTTTCTAAGAAAGTGCTAATACCTATAGTTTGATCATTTCTGTATTAGATTACATGAACGAAAGCTCAATATCTGACAATAAAGTTTGATCAAAAATATGTTCCCGCATCGCTTTGTGATCACACAGAGGGATATTCATCAGTTAGATCATAAAATCTGAACAATCCTTTTTTCATTACATTCTTTTTACTAAAAGATATAACCATCAGGTTTTGCATTGACCTACTAATACGTGAATATTCAAAATGCAACGTAAAGCTTGCCTTTGTCGCGACTGATACCAGCCCTCCACTTTGCTTTAGCACAAGCTTAATTACCACTAACGCCGCATCTGCTGGGTACTTACCCAACAACACAACAAACATCGAACAAGATTACTTATTCTCGCTGGAACACTTTCCTGTTTAGTTAGCTCAATAGCCACTTTGCGCCAAGCATCGTCACCAAACTCACGAACCGAATACTCATTTTCAACCAAAGCACGATAGAAAGCTATCTCATCAACGGAAAGCTTCAACTTATCCAGAAGTTCGGAGCCCTCTTGCATCTCTTTCGCCCACAGGCGCAGTTCTTCAATGACCTAAACGGTTTCGATAATGCATTTGTGGTATTTGTTCAATGTTGTCAAAATGCGGTCTGAATATTTATTTGTCGCTGTGCCAAACGAATAGTACAACCAGTGAGAACAGGAGTAGCAAGTATGGCTATTAAAGCGGTCGGGATCGGTCAACAATAGTTCGCGAAGCTTAACGACCAAGATTCGACAAAAATAAAGCCAGTAATTCACACAGACTGGAAAGCGTAATTAATCTGTTATGGGGTCCGGCGAGGTAGCCTTTACATTCCCATACCGACAGAAATAAGTCCCTGCCAACAAAATAACCAAACCGATTAAAACAAACACGCTAGCGTCAGGCATCGAATCTGTCGTTATCGAGATTAATGCAACAAGAACGCCTAATATTTGACACATACGCCCAAGATAAGCCCCTTGTCGTGTATCCACTTTAGCCTCTTCGAACGGACTAATAGGTGTTTCTAAATTAGCTTTTAGCTGCGTGATTTCAGAGCCTCGCTCATCAGAAGACTCTCGATAGAACAATTGTGTAGAGATGAAAAAACCACCTGTAATCAGAATATGCGCCAATAATGTCATTGAAACGAGTAAATCAACCGACTCACGACTTGTAAATCTATCGGCATCGAACCAAGGCAGTAACCAATCCACATTGAACACAAACTGCATAAAGAACGACACTGCTAAACCTACGCAAATAGTCGCCCAGCCAGACCAATCTGGAGTTCTAAGCGTAACCAATGCCAGCAAAGATGGGATAGCCAACGGCGTTTGCAACAGAGCGCCAAATAGCATCATGATATCGAAAAAACTGTATTCCTTAATTGAGGCAAATAGTAAAGCCGCCAAGATACAGAGCAAACCATTAACTACGGTTGCCACCTTCCCTACTGACAATTGTTTATGTTCCGTGGTTGTAGGATTAAACACCGATTGATAAACATTTCGAACAAAAATACCCGCATTACGATTTAAAGCCGTTGTCATAGGAGCGATTGTGGCCGCAAGCATGGCAGCAAGGACCAAACCCAGCATGCCGACAGGTAGAAAATGATCAATGTAGTAGACATAAGCCGCGTTATTTGCACTTTCCGCAAGCTTGGGATAATACGCCACAAGATCCACTCCCATAGCGGCCGTCACCCAAGGAGGAATAAACCACATGACTGGACCGAATATAAACAAAACCCCAGCAAACAGTGCCGCTTTTCTAGCCTCTCGCTCATTCGTGGTCACCAAAAAACGATAGCAAGAAAGTGCATTGTTCGCGCTAATAGTCTGCTTTAGTAGCATCATCACTACCCAAAGCCAAAACACTTGCCAATAGCTAATGTCCGCCCCCATATAACTATCCGTTGGATAGCTATCAATGAGGGGCACTACCCCACCAACGTCCAGCAGCGCAAATCCTCCGATCGACATGGTAATTGCAACCAACAAAATTAACTGTATAACATTGGTTGCAGACACCGTCCATGAGCCGCCGCTCGCGGCAATAAAGGTTACTAATAGGCCAACACCAACGATCGTAACCACAAGTTCAATGTTAAAAACTGCGGCCGCGAAAAGCGCTAAACCGTTTAGCCATATCGCCGCTGACATGATTGTTAAAGGAAACGAGAGCCAAGTATAAACTTGCTCAGATGTACGTCCGAACCGAACCTTGATAGCTTCCATAGCCGTCTCAACGCGCATCTTGCGATAACGGACAGCAAAATACGAAGCCGCCACGAAAAATCCTACAGCGTTGCCCCAAAAAATGAACAACACTGTCAGTCCATCCTCGTAAGCCTTGGCAGCAGCTCCGGTGAAGGTCCACGCAGAAAACTGTGTCATAAAAGCAGTAGCACCCGCCATCCACCACATCATTGCTCCACCACCGCGGATGAAGCCCGAACTATCTGTAGTAAAGCGCTTGAAAGCCAAAGCGGCGAACAGTACAAAAGCAAAGTAACCGCCAACAATAACACTATCAATGAGTTCCATACTTCCCCTTCTGCATCAAAACCTATTCATTCACCGTGGTTAGTTCAATTAGTTTCATCTTCTATACAGGACTCAATGACACGCAACAATGAAACTCGACCTAAATCACACTTAGTCGCGTTAAGTAGAAATATTACTACCACGGCTTGAAGTTATACTGGTAAGTTTCATTACATTGAAACAGCGTTTCAAATAAAATATAATTGGCAAATTATTTACTATAAAGAAGCGGGGGATGGTAAACATGACACCCTTGGGTCAAAGCCTACGCTCTAGGCTTAGCAACACAACAAACATAGAAACAAATAGTTTCTCTTTTAAAGTTAGACATTTAATAAAACATCAACTCAGTGAATACTGATAAATCGAGTAACTCTCAAGCTGGATATTTGACTATGAGCCAATACAAAATAGCGATCATCGGTGAATGCATGGTTGAGCTACAACGCAAGAAAGACCTACTGAAGCAAAGTTTCGGTGGTGATACTTTAAACACTGCACTTTACCTTTCTCGTTTGACAGAAAATTACAACATTTCAGTGAGCTACATTACTGCACTAGGTAACGACCCTTTCTCGACTGAAATGCTAACAACGTGGTCGGAAGAAGGCATCGATACTAAGCAAGTACTACGTCTAAACGACAAAATGCCAGGCCTTTACCACATCGAAACAGATGAAACCGGTGAACGCACTTTCTTTTACTGGCGCAGCGACGCGGCAGCTAAATTTGTATTTGATCAGCCAGAAAGCCAATCCCTAGTGGAATCACTAATGGATTACGATGCGGTTTACTTAAGCGGCATTACCTTGGCTATTTTGACTGACTCTGGACGTGACACCCTGTTTAGCTTCCTAGAAAAATTCAAAGCCAAAGGCGGCAGCGTTTTTTTTGACAACAACTATCGTCCAAAGCTATGGCCAAACCGAGAGGCCGCTCAGCGCACCTACCTTGCGATGCTCAGATTCACCGATACCGCACTTCTTACGTTCGAAGATGACCAAGACTTATTTGGCGACACATGCTTAGAAGAGTGCATTGAGCGCACTCAACAAGCTGGTGTTACCGAAATTGCCATTAAGCGTGGCGCGAAAGAGTGTCTCGTACTCAGCGAAGGTCGCGCAGAGTACGTCGCGCCAAAACCAGTAAATTCCGTGATTGATACCACAGCCGCAGGTGACTCATTCAGCGCCGGTTATCTTGCGAAACGCCTAACCGGTGGTGACGCGTTTAACTCAGCAGCAATGGGACACAAAGTCGCAGGCACAGTGATTCAATATCGCGGTGCGATCATTCCTAAAACAGCAACGCCAACTCTTGATTAGTAGGACAAAGACAAATGACAACCTTAAACGAACAGCTAGCAAGCCTTAAAGTAATCCCTGTAATTGCAATCAACAAAGTTGAAGATGCTATTCCTCTAGGTAAAGCACTCGTAGACAACGGCATGCCATGCGCAGAAATCACATTCCGCACCGAGTGTGCAGCAGACGCGATCGCAGCAATGCGTCAAGCATACCCTGATATGCTGATTGGCGCGGGTACCGTTCTTACTAACGAGCAAGTCGATCAAGCGATTGAAGCTGGTGTTGACTTTATCGTAAGCCCTGGCTTCAACCCGCGCACAGTTCAATACTGCATCGACAAAAACGTACCCATCGTACCGGGTGTTAACAACCCAAGCCTTGTTGAGCAAGCCATGGAAATGGGTCTGCGCACACTGAAGTTCTTCCCCGCAGAGCCATCTGGCGGTGTGGGTATGCTAAAAGCACTAACCGCTGTTTACCCAGTGAAGTTCATGCCAACAGGTGGTGTCAACCTTAAAAATGTTGATGACTACCTATCTATCAAATCGGTACTAGCGTGTGGCGGTACTTGGATGGTTCCAACCAACCTTATCGACAAAGGTCACTGGGATGAGCTTGGCCAACTGGTTAAAGACGCGGTTGCGCACGTTAACTAGTTCGGTCTTCAATTAACGAAAATCAGCCCCACGAGCTTCGGCCGTGGGGCTGACTGTTTTTACAAGAACAAAAACGATACAAGGACGAGAAGATAACGAATGGTATGGAGAAAAGATGTCGCTAGATTTGTTGATAGCTGAAAACAAAAAAAGTATCCACCGACAAAGCCGGTGGTATCTCTAAAAGCATATGAATATGATCTGCACAGCACTCTGCTTCAATAATATTCACGTTTTTCAATTCACATAGTTTTCTAAGCATTTCGCCTACTGCCCTTCGTTTCTCTCCATAGAACACCTGACGTCTGTAATTAGGTGCAAAAACTACATGATATTTACAATTCCATCGCGTGTGCGCTAAGCGCTTTTCGTCCCTTATTGGGACCCGCTTTCAATTCTTAATTAGCTCTTGCAGTTAGCAGACCACAAGACGTTTTTATCAAATTGAAAGGGGTTATATAACTGGCTTATAGCTGTATGCTTTGCGGCCCCCCAGCCTAGCTGAGGGTGTACTCTATACAAAAAAAACCAGTGATAACACTGGCTGGAGTAATCCCGATATGGCCACCAAAACAATAAATAAAATGGCTACCAAGTGGTGCAACGTTTGATTAAAGTAACCCCAGAGACAAGGATTCTAGGGGGCTGAGGTAACTTGGAGTTAAATCAAACTAGTCAATCAAAGTGCGAACGTATTCTGCAATCTCAGTAACTTGGCAGTTTGCAAAGAAACACTCTTGGAACTGAACACTACCAACAGCTTGCTTAACAAGATCTTGGTCAATCGCACGTAGAGACTCAACAACGTCTTTACATACTGCCTCTTTCACGTTGTTCAGGATTTCAGCGTTCGCTTGCTGAGGTGCCGCACGCTCGATTGGGTAACCTTCGCCACGAGCGCCAGTGAACGCTTTTTCGAAGACGTAACGAACGTTCAGTTCGCCAGCCCAACCAAAGCCTTTTGCGAACGCTAGAGAAATCGCGTTGCCGTTGTTGATTTGGTTGAATAGGAATGCGTCAGATGGCTCTAAGCAGTAACCACATACCACACCTGGGTGTAGGTTGCTTGCCATTAGTGCGCCTTGACCTGTACCACAACCAGTCACGATGAAATCCACTGCCTTAGAGTTCAGTAGGATGCTCGCTTGGATACCTAGGTGGATATACGTTAGGTGATGATCGTTTTCGTCAGTCATACCTACATTGAATACTTCGTGACCTAAACCACCAGCAACCGTGTTTAGCTCAGCAGCAACCATAGCGTTTTTAGGTGCTTGGCTGTTTTCCATAGTTAGTGCAATTTTCATAATAGTTCCCCGACGAGAAGGCTCGTCAATAATTTAGTTTTAAACAAAATCTTTGCGCATTGGTGTGAACGTATCGATGAGCGTACCGGCCTCGACACAGACACAACCGTGTTCAATATCTGGCTGCTTATACATGGTGTCACCGGCCTTAACGATGTGTTTTTCATCGCCAATCGTGAACTCAAAAGCGCCAGACAATACGTAAGTAAGCTGCTCATGTGGGTGCGAGTGCATCGCGCCAATAGCCCCTTTCTCAAAGTGGACTTCAACTGACATCATGTTGTCGTTGTGTGCAAGCACCTTGCGGCTCACACCTTCACCTAAGTTTTCTAATTGAACATCTTTGTTGAATACGAACATGTGTATAAACCTATTATGTTTGTGATTCGCTAGATACCAAATCTGTTGATTTGCGTAATCGATAAATGGTGACTAGGTTCGTCACTATCAGCGTTGCTTCCAGTAAGGTGCCCCCAATTGAGCCAACCAAAATATTGTTGATTAACCAACATGTCGCCCCAACCAAAAAACCAACGCGCATTGCAACACCGCTAAGAACAAACATTGAGAATGTCCCGATCATTGTGCCAACGATGGACCATAACTGCCCGATACCATCAGCAATCCAATACCCAAAACCACCTGCAACAACAATGAAAACGGCTGCTACAAGTTTGGAACGTGTATGTATTGATGCCAAGGTTCTCGCTGCAGATAACCCGGCAGCCACGGCAGATACGGTTGAACCTAGTAATAAGTAATGAAGAAGATGATTGATATTAAAGACCAACATTAGTATTTTGAGCTGCCTGTCATTTTTTTGGTAAAAGGTCGAAATGCCTAAACCAAAACTCAAAAAGCCTAATACCTGTCCGACAGAAAATAGATCAATCATCCTCTCTCAGCCTATTAACGAGATAGCCAACCACCATCTACAGCAACAGTGTAACCATTGATGTAAGACGCAGCGTCAGACGCTAAGAATACACATGGGCCAGCAACATCTTCTGGAGTACCCCAACGGTCAGCAGGAATACGCTCTAGGATAGCTGCGTTACGATCTTCATCTGCACGTAATGCCGCTGTGTTGTTGGTTGCCATGTAGCCAGGTGCAATTGCGTTGACGTTGATGTTATGACGAGCCCACTCGTTTGCCATTGCACGAGTGATACCCATAACCGCACTCTTAGATGCAGTGTAAGAAGGTACACGGATGCCGCCTTGGAAAGAAAGCATAGAAGCGATGTTGATGATCTTACCGCCAGTGCCTTGAGCAATAAACTGACGCGCTACTGCTTGAGACATGAAATAAACAGTTTTCGAGTTGATGTTCATAACGTCATCCCAGTTTTGCTCTGAGAAGTCGATCGCATCTTCACGACGGATGATACCTGCGTTGTTTACTAGGATATCCACTTTACCGAATTCAGTCACAGTGCTGTCGATGATATGAGGGATATCGTCTTGTTTTAGTAGGTTAGCGCGAACATCTAGGAACTTGTAACCTGCTGCATTCATTTTTTCGATCGTTTCGGTTGGTTCAACATAGTTAACGCCAACGACGCTACAACCAGCCGCTGCAAGACCAAGTGCCATACCTTGACCTAGACCAGTATCACAACCAGTTACCACTGCTACTTTGCCTTCAAGGCTAAATGAATCAAGAATCATAGTCTGTTCCTTTGTAGTGAATGTGTGGTGAACAAATAAAAGGGGCTGCTCACTCTGTTAAAACCAACACTACACAAAAAATGACACCACTGAAAGTTATTTTTGAAATTGCGTTTTATTTTTTTGGATTCACCACCTCAAATGTGATTAATGTCTCAAGTGTTGGTTTTAAATAAATGAAATGGCTTTTCGAAACTACTGACTCGTCCAAGTATGTCAGGTATAATTTGACGTTATCAACAATGACTCAGAGCGTGAAATGGAAAAATCAACTCAACCGGAAGCTGTATCGTCAGTATTAAAAGTGTTCAACATTCTCTCAGCGCTAGCTGACCAAAAAGAGATTGGTGTATCAGAACTTTCTCAACGCTTGATGATGTCAAAGGCGACGACTTATCGTTTTTTGCAAACCATGAAGACACTCGGGTTTGTTGAGCAAGAAGGGGAAGCCGATAAATACTCCCTAACTCTAAAACTGTTTGAGCTGGGCTCAAAAGCTCTAGAGCATGTCGATCTGGTTGATCTCGCCAATGCTGAAATGGCGAAAATCTCAAAGATCATCAATGAAACTGTTCACTTAGGCTCCATTGACGAAGACTCTATCATCTATCTGCACAAGATAGACTCCAGTTACCATCTACGTATGCACTCACGCATTGGGCGTCGAAACCCGCTCTACAGCACAGCAATTGGTAAGGTATTGATGTCTCATATGGAAGACCAAGACGTTCGAGATCTTTTGGCTAATGTTGAATTTAAAAAGCACACACAGCGCACGCATGAGAATGTAGACCAACTACTTGAAGAGTTAGACCTTGTTCGTGAGCAGCACTTTGGTGAAGACAATGAAGAGCAAGAACCAGGTTTGCGTTGTATCGCCGTACCAATTTACGATCGTTTTGGTGATCCTATTGCAGCCATCTCCGTTTCGTTTCCTACTATTCGATTTGAAGAGAGCCGCAAGCGCGAGTACATCGCTCTTCTCCACTCAGCTGGTCGCAATGTATCGGAGCACCTGGGCTACCACAATTACCCTGTCTAAAAGTAATAAAGAAAAAAGCAGCATTCGTGCTGCTTTTTTTACCACCCAATAATTTAATGAAACACCGTTTCAACTAAGGATTTATATGGGCACTTCAGCTTCAAATAATATTTTCGACTTTTTGATTCACCTTGATCCCTTCGACCTTCTTCCAAGACAGGTAGTCAAATCACTGGCAAGCTCCGTAACGGTCAAATATCTCGCTAAGGGAGAATGTATTGAGTTTCACTCGATGTGCCAAAAAAGGTATCTATATGTAATCCGAAAAGGTGCAATCGAACAGCGAACCCAAATTAATAAACTAAGGGCTCGTCTTGGAGAAGAAGATCAATTTGGGTTTACTTTTCTGGAACCACTCAAAGAAGCAGAAGATGGCTATCGAGCAGAAGCTATTGAAGACTCACTACTTTACTTAATCCCCCACGCAAATATCCAAGAAACGTGCGAACTGCATCCCGAGTTCAAAGATTACTTTGCCGCAACCGCAAAAACGAGATTGAACTCTGCAATACGCTCTATCGTCAATAAAGAAGAGAAAAGCCTGTTCTTTCGAACGGTTGGCGAAGTTGCCAGCGAAAACATCACTGTTTCTGACTATTGCGACTCCATCATGGACGTCGCTAAAGCCATGTGTGGCAAACGCCGCAGTTCGTGTGCCGTCGTACTAAAAGGGCAAGAAATCGTCGGCTTAGTTACCGATCGAGATATGACACAACACGTTGTCGCTCGAGGGGTAGACACCCAGCGCCCAATTCATGAAGTCATGACGCGCAATCCCATTTTGATAAACAGCGAGGATAAGGTAATTCAAGCGATTTCACTGATGCTGCAATACAACATTCGCTGCCTACCAGTCATTGCCAAGCAAGAAGTAAAGGGCTTATTGACCACCACTCACCTAGTTCACAATCATCGAACGCAGTCGTTATTTTTAATTGAAAAGATCAAGTATGCGAACTCGATAAGTGCTCTCGCGAACCTTCGAGATGAAAAGGAAACCATTTTCCAGGCCTTAGTCGAAAGTGGCGTGAGTGCCGAGATTCATGGCCAAGTGATGTCGATGATCATGGATGCGTTCAATAGACGAATAATCCAACTAACCGAAGAGGTGCTCGGTCCGCCGCCTTGTGACTATGCATGGATGGTAGCCGGATCACATGCACGGAACGAAGTTCACATGCTATCGGATCAAGACAATGCTCTGGTTCTCGCGGAAGGTGCCACTGAGGATGACCGATTCTACTTCGCCTACTTTGCGATGCGCGTTTGTAATGGATTAGCGGCCGTGGGCTACCCTTTATGCAGCGGTAAATACATGGCCGCGACAGCCAAATGGAATCAGAATGTCGGTCGCTGGAAGGACTACTACACTAAATGGGTGGCGAGTCCTGAGTACAACAAACTGCTTAGTATCAGTGTCTTTATGGAGATACGCTGCGTTTACGGAAACGCGGAGCTAGTCGATACGCTTCAAAACCACCTGCACGAAACCATTCATGCAAATCCTCGCTTTATCCCAGCACTGACACGCGATGCTATCGAAACGTCACCCCCACTTGGCATTTTCAACAGTTTGGTTCTTGAGAAAAGCGGAGACAATACCAAATCACTCAATATCAAAAAGTTTGCCTTGAACCTAATTATCGACCTCGCTCGCATATACAGCCTATCAGCTGGAGGCTCTTTAACAGGCACGGAAGAGCGTTTTCGATATGCCGTCGAGCAAGGTACCTTATCTCAAGACAGCTGCGATAACATTATTGGCGCTTACCGTTTTCTTATGCAGGTGCGATTTAGACACCAACTCAACGCGCAGCTTCGTGGTGATTCTCCTGACAATAATATACGTCCGGACGAGTTCAGCAGTTTTGAACGCAAACACCTTAAAGAAGCCTTCAAGATCATTAGCGAACTGCAAGACGTCGCTAAACTCAAGTTCATGAGTGGGTTCTAACATGCTGGCCAAAACGTTACATAAGCTATTTTCTAAGGGCGACAACATTGAAGATTTGCACCAGTCCATGAGGGCCAAGCGTTGGCCATCTCGTGCACTAGAGCACTACTTTGCCCACCCGCTTCCCAATGCAGAGCGCCCAGTTTCCGAGCAACAGTTCGTCGCTCTCGATTTTGAAACAACAGGGCTGGAAGCAGACTCGGATCGAATCCTGTCTATTGGAACGGTGGAATTGAGCTACGAAGAGATAGAACTAACCAGTGTCAGCGAAGTGATTTTGCGCCAAGATGTCACTATCCGACCGGAAAGCGCGGTCGTTCATGAAATTATGCCAATGCAGGTTCAAGAACAAGGAGTTGAGGCTGAGCTTGCGCTCGATAGCTTGATCGAGCATCTTGCAGGTAAAATTATCATCGCTCATAGTGCATGCATTGAATATAGCTTTTTATCGTCGTATCTAAAAAGGCACTACCAACTGCAAAAACTGCCGTGCTATATGATAGACACTCTATTGCTTGAGAAGCGATTTAGCTACTTGGGTAAGAATCGCGGCCATGCCAGCTTCCAACTTGATGACCTGCGCCAACACTATAACCTTCCCGATTATCAAGCTCATTCAGCAGCCAGTGATGCACTCGGTTGCGCTGAGCTCTTTTTGGCACAAGTAAAAAGACTTAAACTCTGCCATCGCCCACTCACCGACGTGATATATAAGCCTTGTTAAGTGTGGCAGCTTGAGCTGCCACATGCTGTTATTTTTCAAAGCCATGGCTATTGGATTGTAGATCTTCCGATAGCTGTTTAAGCTCACTTGAGCTCAAAGAAAACTGTTCTATTCGGCTCAAGTTTGCCTCTTGAATCTTGAGAAGTTGCTCAATAGAAAGATAAACCTGCTCAGAAATAGCCAGCTCAGTCTTTGTTGACCGTTTTAAGTCAGAAACGATGCTCTGAACGTCACTCGCACCTTGCTTCACTTGACTAAAAATCACACCTACTTGTTCCGATTTCTCTTCGCTTTGAGAGATTTTTTCGAGAAGCGATCTCAATTCATTGGAAACATGTTCAGACTCCGACAAGATATGCGCGCTCATATTAGATATTTCTACCGTTGCATCGGACGTTCTGGCGGCAAGACTTCGAACTTCATCAGCAACGACAGCAAAGCCACGCCCCTGTTCGCCAGCTCTCGCGGCTTCGATCGCAGCGTTTAGGGCAAGCAAGTTTGTCTGTTCAGCGATGCCTTGGATCACCTCAACAACCCCGGTTATCTGTTCATACTTTGCTGCCAACAGGCCAAAGCTTTGTAGTGAACTATCAAGGCTAGTACGAATGTCCTCGACAGAACCCTCCATCAGTTGAATAGCCTCTACTCCTTCTTCAGACAATGATTGAGACTGCAAACTATTCGATTGTGCTTTATCAATGCCTGTATTGATTTCCTCTATACTCAGTTCAAGCGCTTTCATAGAATTGAGCGTATCATCCGAAATCGAGCGTATTTGCCCTAGGCTTTGCGTCGTCGCAACAACATTTCGATCTAGACTGTCTGTAGACTGATTAACCATTGATGAAACCGAGGCGATTTTATCAACAAACTGTTTGAGGGACGTTTGCATCTGGCCTACGGATTCTAAAATACTTCCCTGCGGAGCGGATTTCGTCACAGAGTGAGTTAACTGCCCATTTGCAATACGCTTCGTCAAAGAAACAACAACGCTTGGCTCTCCACCCACCGAGCGAAAAATACTGCGCGCAATAAGACTGCTAATCAGCAATATTACCGCTAGAATCCCACCACTGTAGATTAGAAGGCGCATCACGAGTTGTTGATAACTCTCTTCAACATCGTCCATGTAGATCCCAAGCCCCATAACCCATTTAAGCTCGGGAATCATGGTGATCGCACTCACCTTGGTCACCTTTTCCGACGAGTTAGGCTTACTCACTTCACCGATTACGTAATTGAACTCATTATCTTTAAGCAGATTTACATGGCGAGCGTAGGAGCTTTGAAACGTTCCCAGTTTTTCGCTACGTACATGCACGCGAGCAATGGCATTGTGGTCATTCGCCCAAATGTAAGCATTTCCCAGACGATAGGTAGACAACACAGTCATTACACGCTGCTCAGCTTCTTCCGGAGAACGACTTTGTAAAATAGCATCTGATGCTTGTTTCTTTGCAAATGAAAGTAACGAAGCAACTTCATGCTTTTTAGTCTCAACCAATGACGTCTTGATTGAGTCCAAGCTTACAAAAACAATCAGCGCGATGCCCAACATGGCTGTTACTAACAGCAGTGCACCTCTTTTTATTAGTGTCATAATCCCTCACAATAAAAAATGGCCACACTAACAACCTAGTGTGGCCAAACGGACAGTCAATTACAGCAAACGCCTAGAAGCTATAAGTAATGCCGATACGGCTTCGAAGTTGACGATCGCTTGAAGAGCTCGAAACTGAAACATTGGCGAACTCCACATATGGACGCCAGCTCCAGTCTTCGCCTTTGTAGCCAAGTTTGAAAAGTGCATCCCAATTGGTGTCGCCGTTATCAAAGAATACTTGATCATCCAAACCTTTCTCGTAGTTCGCTTCTAGACCAAACTGAAAACCGTTGTATTTGTAATCGACGTTGGCCGTGACTTTGCTCTTTTGCTCGGCAGAGCGATCATCAGAGAAGTTACGGAACTCATGGCGGTAGCGAAGCTTAGTAACAACCCCTGAATCAAAAGAGTACTGAGCGCGAAGCTGAGGTTTATAGGTCACGTGACCAGGGAAGAAGGTAATTGGCATACCTGGAATCAACATCCAATTATCATCAATTTTATATTTATAGCCGAAGTCAAATTCATTGCCTTTCGATTCCCATTCTGAAAACGGCTTACCTTTCTGCATTGCTTCAACACCAAAGTACATATTTCCTACGCCCGCACCAAGTTTAACGCGGCTCGCATAAGTTTCACTTTCGTGTTTGTATTCTTGACGAAAATCAAGAGATGCAGCAGAAACAGAGGCACTCGAAACTAATGCCAAAACCGCAATTGAAGCTATTTTATAAAACTTAGACACAGTATAATTCCTTTTTATTTAAACAATAGATTAGCTACTTTTTTGCTATTTACTTTCTCTTTACTTAATTCAGAGATTGCATCAGTAAATAACGGTTCACCGTATGCTTTTTGCGCATAAAGTAAATTTACGAAAGCTTTAGAACCATCAAATCCTTTTAGTTCTTTGTATTGCCATTTATCAGGTTGATTGGCATGCTTTGCAATATATTGATAACCTTTCGCTAGAGAGTGTTTATCAATTTCATAATTCCAAACATCAACACCGAGCTTATCTCCGAAGTGCCCTAGGTGATTGTAAGCTTCAAGATTGAAGTTTGAATAATGCCAAGGACGCGTGCGTTCTAGCTCTCCATGCTGACGACCATTCATATCAAACTGACTACCAATTCGGCGCATTTGTGTGATTCTCAGACGCTGCTTAGCAATATCGTCGTTACCCACAAAGATGGCAAAGGCAGCGACTTGAGCGTCATACCATGTGCCATGATTGTTATGCCAATTGTCCTCTTCAAAACCATGATTACTGGTTAGCAACCAGTGATTAAAATCACTAAACCAATCAACCATAGCCTGATAATCTTGTGGGGTAAGCTGTTGTTTTAAAATATTGATACTATCTAAAACTGGTATCAGCAAGCGGCTATCAATAATGCCGATACCACGCCCATCAACAATTCCAGGTATCGCTTGTGCATGATTTAAGTTTGGATTCATTCGTGTATTCGGGTCGACAAACCAGGCGATAAGCTGAGCTTTCGCTTTGTCAGCGTAGGCTTGATTGTCAGTGAAGTAATAAGCAAGACTCAAGTCTGTCACGTCTTTGGTAAAACGGATAAAGCGCTGTTTGTCCGTTGCTGCACTTTTGGTCGCCATATTATATTCACCGTCGCGGCGGACATAAGGTAGACCATCTTTGGTATCAGGATTCGGCCACCAATAAGGTCCGAAGCTGAAATAGTCATGCTTGTCGCCACTCGCCGGTAATAACGTTTTATTAGTCACAGGATCTATTGATGCAGCCAGTGCTTTTTCAGCCTTTGCGATTAACTCGTCAATTGAATCTTGCTTCACCGTTATATTTTGCTTGTTATATTCAAGTGCAACTTCATCGTATGAGATGAAATCTATATTACCAGCTATTGCCCCCCAAGAAAGAACAAGAGAAACAGCAATCATACTTTTCTTGATAATCATAAAAACCCCTTAATGAAATTAAATTCAATATTAATTGAAACAATGGTTCAAAAACACGATCAAGATCATTTAATTACATAGATGTTATATACACTCTAGTAATTGTGATTTTTATCAAACTTTTTAAATCTTATGAGTGGGGGTTATTAAATAAAAAAAGGAGCTCTCGATGAGCTCCTTTTTTATTTAATACCCATTTAAAATCAATAGGACCTAAACTTAACATACTGACAATTATTATTTTCTATCATTTTAATCAGCTTACCTGTAAGAACATTGCTGCTCACATAGTTTGACGTCACGCTAATTGAACCACTACCATCCACACTGGATAACATACCTCTGAAGTCACAACTACTGTTTGCATCACTATCCCAAACTTGTACCGTTTTCCCAGAGAGATCTCTATCAATCGCTATACAATTGGCTTGAGAAAGGTCTATTTCCATTTGCTGCTTCCAACTATATTGGGTCACCGAATCACACCCCTCAGAAACCGGCGGATCGACCGGATCAACAGGCTCTTCCGGATCCACACCTTCTGGTGGCCATGACCCGCCTGCAACGGTAACACCAGACTGCGGGATCTGCTGATAAACGCCCTCTGCCAATGTTTGATTCCAAGTCGCTATTGGCTCCCCGTTGATATTCAGGTGTTTATATTGGCTACCATCCCAATTGAGCGCGTACTCGACATCCGGTTCATCAAACAGCCCCCATCGAGTAATGCTGTCACCCGAGTTCTTTGCTTTCTTCAGCGTGTTATTAACTAGGACGTTATTTGGTCCAGTTGGCCCTGACCACTTGCTTGCATGATCGCCAGAGCCGACCCAAATAGGTTGCCACGTTGCTCCAGACTCTGGCGCTCCATTTGACCAACTGCGATGTTCAAACGGCACTGCAATATGATTAGAACGAACCAAATTGTTACGCTCCCAGCCGCCGTGGAAGTTCATATCAACATTCAGTGTATTGTTCTCAACGATATTTCCTGTTGCTGACCACTGTAGAGCAAGGTGTCGAATGTTTCGAATATCGTTATTGTGGATCCAGCTATTGTATAACTTTGAACCACGTACATAACCATTACCACCAGCGCCTTTGTTCCATGAACCGTCGATAGTATTGTTGGAAATGGTGACTGCTTTGGCAAACTCACTAACAATAGGGTGCGAGCCAATCATGTCGATACGGACATTATCGACCCAGCCGTTATACGCCCACTTGAGTATGATGCCGTGAATCGCATCTTGTGCACATACGTTCTCATAACGATACAAGACACCATTAGGGTTGCTTGCCGAGAATTGGTTGCGGTTGTACCCTTCACAGTGACTACCTTCTATGTCCATAGTTAGAAAGAAATCTTGCAAACCAAAATTTTCTATTGCACTCACTGGCATAACACGGCTGTTATAACCACCCTCATTGTTTAGCGGAATATCAAATTCAAGCGCGCCATCAAGGGTGACTGTATTACTGCTGGTATTTACCGCCGTTACTTTAAAAATCTGTGTGCGCATGTGCCCAGTTTTAATGTGACTAGCACTTCTTCTCGATTCCGGCACTTGTCCTTCATCCAAAAACGCTCGGTCAGTAGCGGCGCCAACATATATAAGATCACCCTGACTAAATTCGCCAACTTTTCCTGATTCTAAGACAATTTTGGTATCACCCATTTTCGCCGGCTGTGCAAACTCAATGCTATGTTTCCAATGAAAGTTAACACTCCCCTCGTAAGCAGGCTCTTTGGCATGTTTTTCTCGAGTCTCGACACGGAATACGCCAAAACCAGGCCAGTATTTCTTATCAAAATCAGGCGCATTGCTGGCATCCACTCCGTAAGGGGACCAAGATTTGACGACAATTTGCGTACCCGTATCGGGATCGCTGCCCGCCCCTTTGATTACCACCCCTGACTTGTCGATATGGATTTCATCGCTCAGGTTGATAGTGCCCTTTGGCAGTACAATCAAAGTATTGTTACTCGTCGAGGCAGTAACCTCATTATCGATGATGGCTTGCAGTGCTGCAGAATCATCGATCCCGTCATCTGCGATAATGCCATGATCAACAGCATAAATAGTGTTTGGAAATGTCGTAGGTAACGTTGCACCTTGTTTATAACCTGGAGCAGAAAGACCAGGGGCACTATATAGAGTAAGAGGTATAAGTATGGCGAGTGTGTTCACGTTCATTTTCACGTTTGGATCTCCCTTCCGTGTTTAAGGTGTACTTCGTTTCATTACTGGTTAAAAAAGGAGCTACTGTGAACTGCGTAGCTCCTCAATCGGGGTTAATCAGGCTATGTGGCACGACTTGCTGTTAGCTTATCCGCCTGTTTGGCACTCTTAAGAAGCAAACTACCTACGGTCACAATGACCGCACCACAGAAGACAAAGGCCATTCGTCCCCAGAATGGATTAGGGATAAGTACCATTAGTGTCACTAGAAGGCCAAATACAAGAATCAATTTGCCTAGCATATTGCGTTGTTGACGATCTAGCTCGTCTTGACCAGCTTCTTCTACAACTGGAGTCGCAACATCATTCCAGAACTCCGTCAGTTCAGACTTACGTTCACCCACTGGCTCTTTGTAGAATCGAGTTGTGAGGCAGAAGAAACCACCAGTGATGAATAGGTGACCCATAATGCCTAGTAGCACCTTAAGATCTTTCGCTTCACGACCGGTAAATGGTGTATCTAGGTTCAGCCAGTTTGCCACCACGTCAGCCGTAATCACAAAGCTAACTAGGTAAGAGACCACGATACCGACGGCCAGTGTCGCCCATGCAGCCCAATCTGGTGTCTTCTTAATGAAGATACCGAAGAATAGTGGTACAAGAATTGGCATCTGCAGCAATGTACTCACGTACATCATGGCATCAAATAGACTCAATCCACGAAGCGAGTTGATAAACAGTGCGACGAGAATAATAAGACCACCAAAACACATAGTGACAATTTGGCTTACGCGCATTAGTTTTTTGTCGTCAGCCTTTTTATTAAGGATTGGCGCATAGAAGTTGCGAACAAAGATGCCAGAGTTACGATTAAGACCTGAATCCATTGACGACATGGTCGCTGCAAATACCGCAGACATAAGCAGGCCAACCATACCAACAGGCATTGCGTTCTCTACGAACACTAGATATACCGCATCCGCAGCTTTTTTACCCAGTTCTGCAGCATGAACAGTAGCTGCATCTGGGTACATGACTGCCGTTACCCAAGGTGGTAGGAACCAAATTGCAGGACCAATTAGCATAAGAACAAACGCCAGTAGTGCGGCTTTGCGCGCATTGGTCGAGTCTTTCGCAGTTAGGAAACGATATGAGTCTTGCATATTGTTAATGTTTTGAAGCTGCTTAACAAACATGAAGATGAACCATGCCACGAACAGTAGTGGATAATTCATATCTGAACCCATAATTGAATCAGCGGGGAACTGCTCAATAAGGTTTGTTGGACCGCCAATCTTAACTAAAGCAGCAACGGCACAAACGACGGTGACCGCCATAATGACGACCATTTGCACAAAGTCGGATGCAACCACACCCCAAGCACCGCCAATTACAGAGATGAATAGAACGATAAGGCCGGTCACAACAATGGTTGTCTCGATGTCCACTTTAAATACCGCGCTTACGAAAAGTGCTAGACCGTTGAGCCAAATACCCGTGTAAACGATGCTGGTTGGCATGGTCGCCCACGTAAATACCTGTTCATTGGTGCCACCAAAGCGACGACGGACCCCCTCTATAGGTGTCACAACGCGCATTTGACGGAAACGGTACGAGAAAAACAACCAAGAAAGTAGGAAACCAAATGCGTTGGCCATAAAAACAACCATGATAGGAAAACCATCGGTAAAGGCTTTGCCTGCTGCTCCAGTGAACGTCCATGCACTGAATTGGGTCATAAAGGCCGTGGAGCCCACCATCCACCACAGCATTTTACCGCCGCCTCGGAAATAGTCGCTGGTGGAACTACCCGCAAAGCGCTTAAAGATGACGCCTATCGCTATCATGAAGATAAAGTAAACGCCCACGACGAGCATATCGACATTCATTCTGAACTCCTTTTACATTTCTTTATTTTTCAAGGTTAATTTTTAAAACTCCGTTTCATTATTTGGCAAATGACGTTTTTATAAAGCGCGTTTAGGTCATTATGTGACTTGTGTAACTAATTATTTCTGGGCGTGTTGTTTTATGTTAACTCGGTCAAAGAATGCGCAACATGCACAACCAGGCGTTACTGATACAGTTGTAAAAAGGTCAAATAGGCGTCCGCAAATGAGTCCGTACTGTGTAGTTAACGAGCAACATAAAAGAAAAGTACGAGTCTATTACTGCCTGTGTAACAACCACACCCAAGACTCATTGAGGGTAAAATTGGGGGATCTCTTTAAGTTAGACATAAACCATGAAAGAAAAAGCACCAATCCGACTAAAAAAAATGAAAAACCGTTTCATTCATCACAAAAGCGCACAGTTTTTTTGGTAATCAACACCTACCTGAAGCAATATTGAACCATCGTTTTATTTTTTAGAATTGATCAATTTAACTTTAGAGGTAAGTGTTATGAATATTGACATTGTTGTTGTCGGTGTCTACTTCGTCTTCATGATCGCTGTAGGTGTCATATTCAAGCGTCTAGCAGGCAACTCAACCAGCGATTACTTTCGTGGGGGAGGCAAAATGCTGTGGTGGATGGTGGGCTCCACGGCCTTTATGACCCAATTCAGTGCATGGACGTTCACTGGAGCAGCCGGCAAAGCCTTTACCGATGGTTTCCCTATCATGGTCATTTTCATGGCCAATGCATTCGGCTTCCTACTTTCTTGGTTGTTTTTCTCCTACCGTTTCCGTCAAATGCGCGTTGTAACTCCAGTAGAAGGTGTACGACGCCGATTTGGCACGACAAACGAGCAAGTCTTTACTTGGGCAACCATGCCAACCAGCATCGTTTACACGGGTATTTGGCTCAACGGTCTAGCGCTATTCGTTAGTGCAGTATTCAAAATCGATATTGAGACAACCATTGTTGTGACCGGTCTGATTGTTCTATTCATCTCTGTAATTGGCGGCTCTTGGGGTGTGGTTGCGTCCGACTTTGTGCAAATGGTCGTCATTATGGCGGTCACCGTCGTGTGTGCCGTTGCAGCCCTTATAAAAATTGGAGGCCCGAGTAATCTAATTGAACAGTTCCCAGCAGACTCAATTATGGGTGCGAACATGAACTACCCGTTACTGTTCGTGGCATGGTTCATCTTCATGTTTGTTAAGCAGCTTCAAAACATCAACAACATGCAAGACTCATACAGATTCTTGACGGCCAAAGACTCGACCAATGCGCGTAAAGCGGCGCTGCTAGCCTTCGTTCTTATGCTAATCGGTCCTGCGATTTGGTTCATGCCGCCATGGGTGACAGCGGTTCTTTACCCTGATGCTGCACTAGCCCACGCTGACGCGCTTGGCGGCAAAGCAGCAGATGCGGTTTATCTGGTATTCGTTGAACGTGTGATGCCTGTCGGTATGGTCGGTCTTCTTATGTCAGCGGTATTTGCGGCAACCATGTCGTCAATGGACTCAGGCCTAAATCGTAACGCGGGTGTTTTTGTTCGTAACTTCTACAGCCCAATCATCAACAAGAAAGCATCTGAGAAAAAACTGATGCGTGTCAGCCAGGGCGTCACCATGGTGTTTGGCGCTCTGATTATCGCGGTAGCTCTATTCATCAACTCGCTTCGTGGATTGAGCCTATTTGATGCCATGATGTACGTGAGTACATTGCTACAAATGCCTATCCTAGTTCCTCTGTTCTTCGGCATGTTCATTAAGAAGACACCAGATTGGGCAGCTTGGGCAACGCTAGCTGTCGGTATGGTGGTCTCTTACATGGTGAGCTTTGTCATCACACCAGATGTCATCGCGAACCTAATCGGTATCGAGGACGGCTTCACCAGTCGCGAGGCATCAGACCTAACGGTAATGAATGGCATCATCGGTCACCTTGTGTTCACTGGCGGCTTCTTCTGCCTAACCACTAAGTTCTACAAAGAGCCACAAGGCGAGCGTAAAACAGAACTTAACGAGTTTTGGACGGATGTGGCAACGCCTGTTATCGAGGAAGAGGGACAAGATGCAGTCGACCGCCAGCAGCGCAGCATGCTTGGTAAACTCATCTTAATCTTTGGTGTGTTGGTTGTCTGTATGGTACTGATACCAAATCCATTCTGGGGTCGCATGGCATTCTTGTTCTGTGGCGGCGTGGTACTAACCGTAGGTGCTTTACTGCTAAAAAGCGCCAAAGAGACCAAAGTACTCAACCTGCAAACTCAAAGTTAATCTAGTGATAAGGGGCTGGCCACCAGCCCCTATTTTGCGTTTAGCAAACCGCTAATGTCATCAAAGTATTTCGAGATGAAACCCATGAACCAATACATCCATGACGATTTTCTTTTAACCTCAGATTTGGCTCGCCGCTTGTTTCATGACTACGCCAGATCCATGCCGATTATTGATTATCACAATCACCTAGATGCGAAGCAGATTTGGGAAAACCACCGTGCGAGTAACATCGCTGAATGCTGGCTGCATAGTGATCATTATTTATGGCGAGCGATGCGCAGCAATGGAATAGAAGAGCGCTACATCACTGGCGATGCATCCGATAAGGAAAAGTTCGAAAAGTGGTGTCAAACGGCCCCTTATCTGCTCGGAAACCCACTTTATCAGTGGTCTCACCTAGAGTTGGAACGATTCTTCAACTGCTCACAGCTATTAAACCCAGACAATTGCGATGCTATCTGGTCACACTGTGAAGCCGCGCTTGCTACATCAACACTCACAACTCAGAATGTATTAAAGCAGTGCAACGTCACCGCCCTTTGCACGACAGACTCGCCACTCTCCGATCTTCGCTATCACCAACTGATTGCCGAGTCCGACTTTGACGTTGAGGTGCTTCCTACATTTAGAGCAGACGATCTCTTTGCGTTTGGCTCGCCAACTGCTTTTCGCAATATGATTGATAAATTAAGCACAATCACCGCTTTACATATTGCATCGATCAATGAGTTCCTCAACGCGATTTCAAAACGAATCGAAGCATTTCATGACTCTGGCTGCCGATTGTCCGATCTTGGGCTCACTCAGGTGAATTTTGTACCTTGCTCACACAAAGCGGCGCAGCAACTGTTTGAGAAACTGCTAACCGGGCAAGTCCTAAAAGATACCGAAAGCACACAGCTTAGCTCTTATCTTTTCAACCAATTGGGTCAACGCTATCACAGCCGTGGCTGGACAATGCAACTTCATATTGGCGTTCTGGTGAATGTCAACGAGCGCAGAAAACAGGAGCTTGGCGGTGGCACCGGATTTAGCGTGATGAATGATCGCCTCATTGCCGAGAATCTCACCCAGCTTCTCAGTCAATTAGATTTAACCAACCAACTGCCAAAGACGGTGCTGTACAGCATCAATCCGAATCACAATGCGTTACTCAGTTGTATTGCTGGCGCTTTTCAAGACAGTGACTCTGCCGCTGGAAAAATCCAATTTGGCGCAGCATGGTGGTTTAACGACCACAAAGATGGCATGGAAGCGCAGCTCACCACGTTAAAGAACCTAGGCGCCCTAGGTCGATTCATCGGTATGTTAACAGACTCTCGCAACGTATTTTCCATGAGCCGTCACGAATATTTCCGCCGTGTACTGTGCAACCAACTCGCATCATGGGTTGAAAATGGCGAGCTTCCAAATAATGACGCTCTGCTCAAAGAAACCATCGAAAACATCTGTTATTACAACGCAGAGCGCTACTTTAATTTTCCTCAATCCGAACTCACAGGGGATGCTCAATGATCCAGTTTAGCGAACAACAAATCCAATCCATCAAACAGCGCGCTTCTGAGCAAACCATCGCCCAACTAATAGAAGACAATAGTGTTGTGCTTAATAGCGACACCTTGGTTCCGCCTGATGGCCGTGCAACTTGGAACCTCTATTACTTTTGCCCTGACCATGGCGTTCGCCTGACCTGGGATCGTGAAAAGCCACTATCGCACTGCTGCCCTATTGACGGCAAAGAGTTCACGGGTGAACCTTATGACGGCGCTTGGTGGCGATGGCTAAATGGACTGAATGCAAAAGCGTGCTACGATCTCGGCTTACTGTGGAACCTAACCGGTGAGCAGCGTTTCTTCAACAAGGTAAAAGACATCCTACTTCAATCCGCTAAATACTATCCGGATTACGAAGTTCATGGCGGTATCCCATACAACGGCCCCGGTAAAGCCAATGCGCAAACCCTATGTGAGGCTAACTGTCACTTAGATCTTGCTCGCGGTTATGACTTTATTCGTGAGCAACTAACACCGGACGAGCAGTTGTACATCGAACAGCGCCTACTTCGTGAAGGGGCTGAGTTTTTAATGGAGTACCGAACTGACCAGATCCACAACCATGAGATGAAAATAAACGCCACCATTGGTGTAATTGGGCTCATCTTGGAAGAGGGCCGCTACATTGATTTTGCTCTGAATACTGACTACGGTATCCACTATCAACTCAACCACGGCTGCTCAGAAGAGGGGATGTGGTTTGAAGGCTCAATTCACTATCACTACTATGCCTTACAAGCGCTGTTGAACTTTGAAAAGATCGCATACTCAACGCCTCATTCAGTAAGCTCAAACCCTAACTTTGTAAAGATGCTCAAATTCCCACTTAACCTGGTGCTGAATACGGGTGACTTCCCCCGTCTCAATGACTGCATTGCCGGCCAAGAGCGTATTACTCATTCACATCTGTTTGAGTTTGCCTACGCGCAGTACCCTTGTGATGAGTTTGCGAGTGTTCTAACCAGCATCTATCAAAATATCTCTAGGGATAACATCGATGCATTACTTTATGGTGTCGATGAGCTTCCAAAGGCAGTGCCACTGCAATGTCAATCTATTCACACCGCTCAAGCGGGCGTGACGATTCATTACGACCAAAACAATGACCATTCACTGCTTGTTAAGCACAGTCCGTATGGTGGTGAACACGATCACTACGATCGATTAGGCTTGATCATTGTTCGCAATGGCAAGGAGATCCTGCCCGATCTCGGGACAACCGGATATGGCGCAGAGCTGCACTACGGCTACTACAAGAATACCGCTACGCATAACACCCTCGTTGTGAATCAACAGAACCAGTCGCCAATCAACCCTACATTGCTTCACTTCTCTGACTCACCTGGTTGCAAAGTTATTGATACGCTTGCCGATTGGAATCAGCCACCAGCGGAAGTCGATAGTCACACCATCGAGCAATGGGATAGTCAGGCATATCAGAACGTTATGTTCAGACGTATCTTGTTCTGTGTTGGCGAAGCATATATTGAAACCAACCTGATCGCCAATCCACATCAACAACAGTTGGATCTGACCTACCACATACGTGGTGAACATATCGATATGGACGATTTTGAGATCTGTTCCAATCCGTTGCCAGGAGCACTAAACCGAATGATCAATACACGTCAGTTAAGTTCGGTCGCGGCACATTCCCGTCGTTACGCCATTGAGGGACAAACACCATTTAACCAGAGGATGATGTTAAGCTCTCCGTGTGATATTTTGATTGGTGAAGCGCCTGATAACCCAGCAACATCAAACCTTGCGTATACTTTGATTCGCTCCAATGCAACCGCATTAAACACCGTAGTTCTTCACGACCTATCACACGACGCTAATCTTCTGCTTGAGGACGTCTCTTGGGGCGACACTGAAATCACATTCAGTATCAACCAAGATGGCAACAAAACCATCATCACCTATAACTTGCATTCGCATTCTTTGCGAACTGGCAGTTGGCAGCCAGAGAGCGACAGTTTAACGTTTAGTAAGTAACATGAAAGCCAGCTCTTTAGCGAGAGCTGGCTTAATTTTTTAGGTATCTTTGGCTAATCAAAGGCAGTACTTTCGGTATTACCGCTGTCACCTCCGGTATTTGCCCCAAGCACAACGACCATTTTGAATACATCACCAACTGCAATAGCCAGTAGCTTGAACTATATTGACTTTTTTACTGCATAGTTAGACCACAAACACTTACTTTCCTGAGTTATTGTTTTAATGCTCTATTAACGGCTCTATCCAAAGTTTCTATCCATGCTGTCTCATACTCACTTTCGGTTCTGAGGACAGTCTCACCTTCAATTTTTTTGGTTCTAGAAGGGTGCTTAATTTCAACCACTACTGAACAGTGTTCTTGGTTTGCTTTAGCATCCCATCGAACGCCTTTCTCGGAGCATGCTTTCATTACATGAGCCAATCCACCTTTACCACTTTCAGAAAACCCAAGTAGTCTAGATCCCAGACTGTGCTTGTCGTTAATATCGCTAATATCCACCTCGATGATGACAAGAGGGGTTTGTTGGTAATAGAAATACGCACAGTGAAAGGTTCGAGCCTCATGAGTGAGCTTGTTCTTGTATATCAAGGAACCATTGTCCGGCTTTGGCATCGCCAAGCACTGTGTACCTTTGTGTTCATAATCAGGAAGCTTCATAAGCTGCTTGATAACCTTTTCAAAAAGTTGAAAGTTACCTGTTGGATTAACCTCTTTCGGTGCCTCGGGACTAGTTGGATCATCGCAATCGCTGCGATTAATCGCCCAGTCTAGCTCTTGAGCCGATCCGTTTGCTGTTCCATGTCCGACTCCTGAAACATCAGGTTTTGCTTCGGTAGTATTCACATTAGGCACTACCCTTGATAGTGCTTTTCCTGGGGAGACTGTCACTTCATCTTCAGTATCACAGACAAATCGGAAGCCTTCTTCACTGAAGATATCCCTTTTTCTGTGACTACCTGGCGTAGCTTCGAAGTCCAACTGCGGATCTGGGTCTGTCCGGTTAATTTCTGGGCGCTTGCCGTTACTTGGCTCAACAGGAATAACATCGATTTTTTTTGGATGGTATATCGAGACTTTTTTTCCATAATTAAAACTCGACGAGTAAACTGTCTTGATTTCTTCAACATGGAATAACAATGGGTCACTTTCGTCATACTCACCAGCGAGCTTAAACCGCCAATTTTTTAGTGGTGGCGGTTCAAAGTTAAAGTTCCACCCCGAATTTTCATCTTGTTGTAACTTGTTATAGATGCTGTTGAAGCTTCTTGTTGCCTCAGGATTAAGCAACAACCACCTCAAGTGTTTACATGCATCCTTGGAGTTTAAATTCTTTAGGGGATAATCCGATGACCTATTGAATCGGATAAAACACTCTTTTCCACTATCATCCACAATTGCCATCCCCAATAACCCGTTTGGTCTTAGAGCTGTTCGTGTTAGGTGTACATTGTGTAAAAAGAGTGCTCGAGCGAGCTCTATACAAGGGACAACAGCCTTTAAGTTGCCCTCCCTTAAAATGATTGAATGTGATTTGTTTGAAAAGGCTCTTTGAAAATTATCTGATATTTTTATATCAATGACTTCGCGTTTATGTTGAACCGTGCGTTCTTTATTCGAGTAGTGAGAATTAACAACCAACATAGGTATCAGTTCCGCCGGCACACGACTTTTTGGGAAACCTGAAAATTGAACGTTGATATAAGGCCGGACTTTATTATTGAGGACGCGCTTGGTGTGAATACTTCCAATGTTGATTAACGGTACGTTTTCAGGAAAGTGCCGCAGCTCTCTGCCAGGCTGGGATGTCCAATCGGAGAATTTCCCGTGCAGGTTTCCTGCTACGCGCACGGCTGAGTCCAGCAAGTCGTTCAATCTCACATACAGGCCTTAAAACATCTTTACACTCAATGAGTTGAACCATAACACGGCTTAACCTCCTAATTTGGTACTCTTCTATAGATTCGCTATATCGATCAAAAAACAGACTGCAAAGCGGTAACTTATACAGTTTTTTCTCAATGAGACTCTTCTGCTTGATGCTGGATGCAAACCACGACTTAGAGTGGCGAGGGTCTTTTATCCTATTATCGACCCTATTTTTAAGTTTAATGAGTTTTTTAACTAGCAGCAGATCTCGAACCTCCCAGTCAACACGATTATTCTGGTAATTAGATGCATGATTGGGTTTGTGATCATTGAGCCACTTACGATCATATCTATAAAGCCAAGAATACAACCTAGCACCAAGAGCAGTGGTCCTAATATTTTTAAGTAATGAATTGGGTGAATATTTTAAAATCCCAAGCCATTGGACTCTCACTTCATCACGTTTGGCTATATTCTTCGTGAATACTATAGCTCGTGTATCGCGATTCACTGAAGAAAGTGCTCTCGCATGATTGAACTCCTCGCGTAGGTCAATAGAGGCATGACTAAACGACAACCAAACAACAAAATGCTGTAAGTAGCTATACGTTCTTCGGTGCTTTCTGAACATAGCAACTAGCCATGTATTGGCTCCAGAAAGAGCCAAGCCTTGTTGATGTAACCATTCATCAGACCAAGTTTTTCGCACTAAATTTGCGATTCCTTTGTGATCTATTCTTGCGCCATTCATCGCACCCTCACTTCTTGCAAGCTTCTGATAATAAAGAGTCCATTGTGCAGGAGAAACATAACCCAGATTAGAATTGAGTAAGATGTTTACCATACAGGCTAATTTCAATTCATATGGTTCAGCGACTTCAGATAAGTGACCAGAACACTTATAGCTACTAGAGCCAACAAAATGATGACGATGAGCAGAATGAATAACCAAGTTTGTATCTAGCAAAGTACACTGATGTTCAGGGCAAACTATCACTCCAGGGGATTGAAACAGTCGCTGCCAGTATGTGAACCCTAATGAATCAAGCTGCTTTTTCCTGCACTGAGGGCAAACTTTATAATTGCTAGGCCATTGAATTAGTGACGCATTGATACCCGCGCGAGACATGCTTGGATTTACATGACCAACAATTAGATCGGCTCTTAGCGTATTGTATCGACTAGTTGGAAAGAAAGGCTTAAACAAAGGAAGGAGGGAGTGTCTTTCAATTAGATCCAAAGGCTCAATATTCCAGACATGACCCACTTGATCAAGGAGTTGCTTTATATGCCCCTGTAAAAAGGCGGAAGGAACGACCATTCTATTATCAAATAGAATGTCTAATGCAACCTTGTCATCTTTGATTCCCATTTGCTGGATAAACCGAGCAAGGATACTTGTGAGCAACTCATCTTTTTGAGCAACAGGAAAGTGAGTCAACATCTAAATCCACCAAACAACTCGTTTCAATTACTTGAGTATAGTTGGCGGCTTCATACCTAGAGATATGGTGTGATGTCAAGAATCATGCCTTCACGTTTTAGGTTACTGTAGGTAGACATTGGTTCGTCACTTCTCAGTAACCGAAGATCGTTATCCACATAGCGAGATTCTAGCTTGGCTACTTTTGATTTTTCAGGCTTACTTTGTGTTGCTGGTTTATCCTCTAGTGATTTTATATGTGCAACTAATCCAAATAGATCCTCGCTAGGCTTTTCATCGATGGCCTGCCTCGCCGCTAGTTTAGCTACATCCTCACCCAGTCCCATGCGAATCAACATATCGATGAGGTCCACTAATTTATCATCAATTACCTCACTCGTAGCTTCAATATCATCCACATCGCTAGCGCCAGCTTGTCCAATGATACGAATTGAATCGGCAGGTAAGTCCAAGTCAGCATATTTGAGAATTTCTTCTTTTCGACCGCTTTGGAGCGCTCTGATCATCGGATGAATGATTGACAACTCTTCATTAAACACATCCTTTACTAACTTGAGAGTAATCACTTCTTTTCCTGCTACTACCGCTCTTGCTTGGCAAAGGTAAAACAATGAAACTACCACATGAGCGACACCTTGAGTGAGATCCCAAAACAACTCTTTCATAGGTGTAGTAAGGGGTGTTGGCGATTTAAACCATTGCAGTTTCCACAATCGTATAATAAACCGCTCCCACTCACTTTCCGTGTCATTTTTTGCAAGGTGTTCAAATCGATTCCAATTTAGGCTACCAAATTGAGAAGCACGCCTAGCCGAACGCATAGTAGGAGAAAACAAATCAAGAGCTTTGGGAGTACCAATAAACAAAACGGGGACTTTTATCACATTGGTTAGAGTAACAAAGAAGTTGAGTAATTTGCTCGCACCGCCGGAGCGCGCTGCACTAAGATGCTGAACCTCATCAATGACTAAGATACCGACAGAATGAAGGGCGCACACTCTAGCTATGTCACCCAACATAGACTCTGCTGATGATCTCGACTTAACGTAGAGCATTTCGTAGTCACTTCCAATCGCATCATCTACTGCGCGGAAAAAGTGGATACATAGACTCTTTGCCGAACCATCATGAGGACAGTCAATTTTCAGCCATACTAACTGTGTATGCTGATATTTTGGGTGATAAATGGCTTGATGCTCATATGAATCTAAGATCGCTTGAACAGCAGTAGTTTTGCCTGTGCCAGAACACCCAATGACAGTCGTCGCCAACGCTGCGCTACCCGCATTTCTTGATGCCGCAGAAAAGTCGACATTATCGACATCTAATAGGTTACGCTGATAGTCAATTGACGCGATGTTTCGACCAAGATATCCTCGGCGTATCATTCCTGCAATCATCTGTTCTAGTTGAAGATGAGCTTTTGTCGGGTATAGAAAACCATCAAGTATTCGCATCATCGCATGGCGACGGATGTATCCAGGTAAGGTTTTTTCCGAGTCTCGTACTTTAGGATAACGATTTAGCTCTTTGGCCGTATTCTGAGGTGAGTTCAATAAAGGTAGTGCATTGATCAAAGGTTGATCTCGATAATCTTCAATTTCAGGTGCTAAATATTCCGCATGGTGAATTTTAATCATCGTCATCTCCTAAAAAATCATCCAGTGACGGGTATTCAATGTTTTCTGAATTGTGACCCGTATGAATATCAAAGACTTCGGCAGTACTTTGCTTTGACTCAGGCTTGAGATTAATTGAGGTATTGCCTCGCTCAAATTCCCTCTCTTCATCTCGATTACCCTTAATTCCTGTCAATCTTTGTGAGTCCGTTAGTTTAGGTGTATTTGCCTTTTTGTCACGCTCTCGTTTAGCGATACTCTCCATCGTTTCCTGTAGGTCAGGAGCCTCAAAATCTTTATCTTGATTCGCTGAAGCCTCTGCAACTTTAGAAGACTTGAGAATACCCGCAGCATCCACGAAACTCATTCCCTTGTATCGACGGCTACGATCTGAAAGCTCACATATCCAATAGGATTGATAGCTGTTATCGGGCCTCAGATAAACAACATCGGTTCGACGCGGGTCAAAGGCCACCTCAACTTTCTTTGGTCTTGTCTGCTTAAATCGGTCAAACCAACCTTCAGCCATTGCTTCACGGCAAGTGTATTTCAGTCCTTTGAAACCAATACCGGCCTCAGAGACTGTCCCTTTTTCAGTGGGTAACAAGTTCACTTCAACCATATCTTTACTGCATGATCTTAACTTACCGGTGCGATTTTTGATTCCCCAGTTCCAAAGCTGAATAGGGACTGCGGGTAAGTCATCAGGCATATCTTCGGCAAAATCATAATCTTTAACTACGTGCCTAGTGTTGTAGTTGATAATGATGTGAATCACTGTCTCAGTGAATGCATGCAAGGTTAATTCTGCGTCTAGCTCATATCTGCGTCCTAAGCGCTTCTTGCCGTTAACTGGCTCGACAATACCACCGACATAAGGTCTGAATTTTGTTTGAAGAGTATTGAAATAGCGCTCCACACCGCCTTTATCATCCCCTCTGTAGGAACGCGAGTTACTCAATTGGATGTTAAATGCATTAACAAGGACGTCAGCTTGCCTATGCAAAAGCTCACCTTTATCCGCCATGATAGACGCAGGAATACCAATAGAGGGCCACATACTAGAATCGATTTCTATTCCATAGATCCGACAATACTCTGTTTTATCAAGAAAGGCGTTAGACATGGCCATCATCGCCGCAATCCATGATGGGTTTTCCAAACCGACGTAAAGCCCTGTAACCATGCGGCTAAAGACATCTTTAACCACGTAAACCACTGGCCTACCGATGATTTTATTCGGATCTTTCTCAGAAACTAAATAGAGATCCGCAATCGTTGCATCAATCTCATATCGCCCCCCTGGTCCGATATTCAAAAAAGCTGATGTACTCGTTAACGCTCTAATATCCTTATCGTATGCTTTGGATGGCGTTCTTCGTCTTACTACATCATGTTTCTTGTAGTTAGATTCATAGAAATAGCGAAATTGGCGAAGAGTCGGGATGGAAGTCTTATCAGAGTCGGGATATCGGGATTTATACAACCCAATTGCTTTATCTTTGGCGTCTTTGATAGAGAACTTATCGTTTTGAAGAAAGAAGCCATCAATTGCTAGACTGAAAATTTCTGCAACATCATCGGTAATGATTGCGCCTACACCTTCAGCGGTTGTTCGCTTCCGCCCGAGCTTTTTGCCCACGTCACGCCTAGGCTTACCTTTCCCACCTGACTTATGATAGTCAGGCAGCAATGCATTTGGCGTCATCCCTCTTTGCCAATATCGACGAAGTTGACGAATGAAGTAAATCCGGGGTTTTCCTGTCACTTCAACTGCGTTTCTAATTAGACGGTTGCGCGACGTCTTATCGAACAATTCACTGTGGTCTTTTAGTAGAATTTTAAGCAGCGTATAGGCTTCATCTCGCTTCAGAGCTTGTGCACCGTCGAGCTCAACATGAGAGAAAGCAAAAGGTTCACTGATGCACTCTATCGTTTGCGCTGCGATCAGTTCATGTAACTCAGAGGCAGGCATAAGTATGGGCCAAGCCGATTCATCATCGAGACTGATCAGCCAGATGAACTCTAGCGTTTCGTACACCACACGTATTCGCTCGTTTGAATCAGTGTATTGATAGACTTGATTAAGAAGCATTGCCGACCTCCAAATCTGTGCCATCGCTATCTACGAGCTCGACATCTTCGCACTTCCATTCAGTAAACGGAGTTTCAAGTGATGCTTTTAAATATTGATTGGCGATACCATAGCGAAATATTCCGATATGAGTGCCTTCCTCTAATTGGTATTGATCATCCAATTTTGCACAATGTCGGGCTACATAAGCTTTGGGTTGCTTCGCTAATCTAGCGGCAAGATCAATGACATCTTGCTTGGAGAATGGGTATTCGACTTCAGTGTCTAAATCGATAAGTGGTTTTATCCACTTCAGGTTCATTTTGAGTTCGCTGGAGACTTCTTGATCGGTAAAGATGGGACAGGGTACTTTTATTGCTTCCCAGTACGCTTTCTCTATTTGAAGCTTTTCGACAATGCGCTTGTCATCAAGCTTTAGAGCTGGTTTTACGGGGATCGCTAACTGGGAACCATCGGCAAAATCGATGAGTAAGTCCGTTGTCACTATTTTAAGCTCGCCCTTTTCTTGAGGGTGACGAATACCTAGTTGGCGGCAAATAATTAAAGAGTCAGCGAGAGGAATTGGGAACTGCTCTCGAATGTCGATGACCTCTTTGCACCAATCGAACACCAGAAATGCGGCTAGCTCGTTACCTGAGTGAAGGTGGTGTACACGGCCAACGGTGGCACTTTTGACACGAACGCTTTCGCCAGAGCTGCTGAACTCTCCAACTTTAATGAACGGAACATAATCCTTCCCTGTTCCTTCGCCTCGTTTTTCATCTAAACGCTTTTGGTCTTTCTTATTGAGTGGCTTATCTGCATCTGACATAAAAAAACCTCCGACTAAGCTAAACTTAGCAGGAGGTTAAAAAACGATCAATCTTTATTGTATATGATCAGACTTTATTGTAACTGATCAAACTTTATTGTCCGCCGACATCTATATCTTAGGTAAGCTGTCGATTACTCAACTGTTACCGCTTTCGCTAGGTTACGAGGTTGGTCAACGTCGGTACCTTTTATTAGTGCGACATGGTAAGACAGCAGCTGCATCGGTACTGTGTAGTAGATAGGCGCTGTTACTTCGCTTACGTGAGGCATCTTGATGATCTTCATGTTCTCATCGCTTTCAAAGCCCGCATCTTCATCAGCGAATACGTAAAGTAGACCGCCACGAGCACGTACTTCTTCAACGTTTGATTTCAGCTTCTCTAGCAAGTCGTTGCTTGGTGCAATAACGACGACTGGCATATCTGCATCGATAAGAGCCAAAGGACCGTGCTTAAGCTCACCAGCCGCGTATGCTTCTGCGTGGATGTAAGAGATCTCTTTCAGTTTCAGAGACGCTTCCATCGCGATTGGGTAGAACTCACCACGACCCAAGAATAGTGTGTGGTGCTTATCAGCAAAATCAGGTGCCAGTGCTTCAATTTCTTTATCGAACGCTAATGCTTTCTCGATATCAGCAGGCAGTTGGTGAAGTGCTTGAACGATTTCCGCTTCTTTTTCTTCATTGATACGACCTTGTAGACGACCAATTGACGTTACCATCATCAGCATCGCTGCTAGTTGAGTTGTGAAAGCTTTAGTAGAAGCAACACCGATCTCTGTTCCTGCGCGAGTCATGAAGGCAAAATCAGATTCACGAACCAGTGAAGAACCCGCAACGTTACAGATAGTCATTGCAGACATATAACCCTTCTCTTTTGCAAGACGAAGTGCAGCAAGCGTATCCGCCGTTTCACCAGATTGAGACAGAGTCACCAATAGGCTGTTCGGACGAACAACGAAATCACGGTAACGGAATTCAGAAGCAATCTCTACGTCACAGCTTACGCCAGCTAGAGATTCAAACCAGTAACGCGCTGCCATGCCTGAGTTGTAAGACGTACCACATGCGATGATCTGCACGTGTTCAACCTTGCTTAGGATCTCTTCAGCTTTAACGCCGATCGCGTTAGTGATAACCGAAGTGTCAGAGATACGGCCTTCCATTGTATTGATCAGCGCTGTTGGCTGCTCGAAGATCTCTTTCTGCATGAAGTGGCGGTATTGACCTTTGTCACCTGCGTCGTGTTCAGCGTTTGACTCAACGATTTCACGCTCAACACGCTCACCCGCTACATCAAATACCGTAACATCACGACGAGTTACCTCAGCAACATCACCTTCTTCTAGGTACATGAAGCGACGAGTTACGCTCAGTAGCGCCAGTTGATCAGAAGCAAGGAAGTTCTCGCCGACACCAAAACCGATAACGATCGGGCTACCAGAACGAGCTACAACGATACGGCTAGGATCTTTACGATCAACCGCAACCGTGCCGTACGCACCGTCTAATTGTTTTGCTGTTTTCTGTAGCGCTTCAACCAAAGAAGCTGAAGTGCGAAGTTCCCACTCAACTAAGTGAGCAATAACTTCTGTATCCGTTTGTGAAGTAAATACGTAACCACGCTCTTGCAGCATAGCGCGCAGTGCTTCGTGGTTTTCGATAATGCCATTGTGTACAACGGCAATATCACCAGACATGTGTGGGTGTGCGTTCGCTTCAGACGGCTCACCGTGTGTCGCCCAACGTGTATGAGCGATACCTGTACCACCAATCACTTGTTGCTCTTCTACTGCGTCAGCTAGCTCTTGTACTTTACCTAGGCGGCGTACACGAGTTAGGTTAGATTCAGTATCGACTACAGCGACACCAGCTGAATCGTAGCCACGGTATTCTAGACGACGAAGGCCTTCTACTAAAATTTCAGCTACATCACGCTGTGCTACTGCACCAACAATTCCACACATAGTTTCACTCCATCAATTTTGTTTTATTCCTATTGGCAGCAAGCAAAGGCCAAATCTTCATTAAGATCAATTATAGGAAGGTAAATGCATAATACTTAAATTTGTTTTTACGCTGGATCGGTCAGGATCACTCGAACATCATGTGATTCGATACTTGCTTTGGATTCTTCGCCTAAGTCTGTATCGGTAATTAAGATGTCAATGTGTTCCCATGCCAGCTCTAAGTTCGGGATCTTTCGTCCCACCTTTTCCGACTCAACCATCACGATCACTTCTCGTGACACTTCAGCCATTACTTTGCTCAGGCCAACCAGTTCGTTAAACGTGGTTGTGCCTCTATCGAGGTCGATACCATCAGCCCCAATAAATAGTTGGTCAAAATCGTAAGCACGAAGTACCGACTCCGCAACTTTGCCTTGGAAAGAGTCCGAATGGGTATCCCAAGTGCCGCCAGTCATTAATAACGTCGGCTCGCTTTCAAGCTCATTAAGCGCATTAGCAACGTGCAATGAGTTGGTCATAACAACCAAGCCACGCTTAGCATTAAGCTGCTGAATTAGAGCACCGGTCGTACTGCCACTATCGATCACGATGCGGTTATGGTCGCGAATTAAATCTGCAGCGGCTTTTGCCAATGAAATCTTTCGAGTCGAAACTTGTTGACCCAGCTCTTCGTTGACAACCTCTTTCGGTAACGAAATCGCACCACCATAACGGCGTAAAAGCTGACCGTTTTTCTCTAAAGACGCCAAGTCCTTTCTAATAGTGACTTCTGAGGTTTCGAACTTAGCGGATAATTCATCAACACTAACCTCCCCTTTTTCATTCACTAGGTTAGAAATTGCATGTCTTCTGAGCTGGGTGTTTCGTTTCGACATTTAAAAAAGGCCATTAAGTTTCGATATGAAACATATTATAGTTACAACGAAACTATTTAGTCCATTTATTTTGATCCAAAAAATTAATAAATAGCGATAAAACCTTGTCCTAAGACAATTGTTAAGCAGTGATATTGAACTCATTAGGTGGTAGAATCCGCACCCGAAAAGAAAAAAAATTACAAAACTGACTGTTATTTTTTTGCAACCTACCCCCTATATAGTGGGGTAAGTCACAGAAAACCGATATTGAATCAAAATCTTTTAGTCATAAAATGACTAAAATTGATGAAAGACTTACAACTCTGAAGGACATATTGGAAGTCCCGCGCTTTTACACAACAGGCACAAAATGTTGATGTAGCGGACCAATCTTCAGAACTTAAATAAATTTCAAATTGTAACAATACTTACCGGAGAGTACCTTCCATGAAAAAGACCAAAATCGTATGTACGATTGGCCCTAAAACTGAATCTGTAGAGAAGCTAACTGAACTAGTAGATGCTGGCATGAACGTTATGCGTCTTAACTTCTCTCACGGTGATTTCGCAGAGCACGGCACTCGTATCGCGAACTTCCGTAAAGTAATGGAAAACAAAGGTGAGCAACTTGCTATCCTTCTAGATACTAAAGGTCCAGAAATCCGTACTATCAAACTTGAAGATGGTAACGACGTAGATCTAGTAGCTGGTCAAGAGTTCACTTTCACAACTGACGCAACAGTTGTTGGTAACAAAGACGTAGTAGCAGTAACTTACCTAGGTTTCGCTAAAGACCTAACAGCAGGTAACACTATCCTTGTTGATGACGGCCTAATCGAAATGGAAGTTATCGCAACAACAGAAACTGAAGTTAAGTGTAAAGTTCTTAACAACGGTGCTCTAGGCGAAAACAAAGGTGTTAACCTTCCTGGCGTTTCTGTTCAACTTCCTGCTCTTTCTGAGAAAGACAAAGCTGACCTTAAGTTTGGTTGTGAGCAAGGCGTAGATTTCGTTGCTGCTTCTTTCATCCGTAAAGAAGAAGACGTTAAAGAAATCCGTGAGCTTCTAAACGCTAACGGCGGCGAGAACATCCACATCATTTCTAAGATTGAAAACCAAGAAGGTGTAGATAACTTCGATTCAATCCTTGAAGCTTCTGACGGCATCATGGTTGCTCGTGGTGACCTAGGTGTTGAAATCCCAGCTGAAGAAGTAATCTTCGCTCAGAAGATGATGATCGAGAAGTGTAACCGTGCACGTAAGATGGTTATCACTGCAACTCAAATGCTTGACTCTATGATCAGCAACCCACGTCCAACTCGTGCTGAAGCGGGTGACGTTGCGAACGCAATCATGGATGGTACTGATGCAGTAATGCTTTCTGGTGAAACTGCTAAAGGTAAGTACCCAGTTGAAGCTGTTACTATCATGGCTCAAATCGCGAACCGTACTGATTCAGCTCTTAAAGCTGAGCTAGGTTCTCGTCTAGACAGCCCACGTCTACGCATCACTGAAGCAGTATGTAAAGGCGCTGTAGACACAGCAGAGAAGCTAGCTGCTCCTCTAATCGTTGTTGCAACTGAAGGCGGTAAATCTGCACGTTCAGTACGTAAGTACTTCCCAACTGCAAACATCCTAGCTCTAACAACTAACGAAAAGACAGCTGCACAGCTAGTTCTTACTAAAGGTGTTAAGCCAGTTCTTGTTGACTCTATCGAGAACACAGACGCGTTCTACATCAACGGTAAAGAAATCGCTCTACAATCTGGCCTAGGTAACAAAGGCGACATCGTAGTTATGGTTTCTGGTGCTCTAGTAGCTTCTGGTACTACAAACACGGCATCTGTTCACGTTCTATAAGAATGAACCGATTCGCATAAAATATAAAAGAGGGCTTCGGCCCTCTTTTTTTATGAAACAAAATCTTGCCTAACTTTTCAGTACGCTGTATTATCAATCACAATAGAACTACGTACTGTTAACCTCCAATTGACTCTTTCTAAGAGACGGATTAGCAGACTAGAAATCATATATAGATGAGGTTTGTAATGTCTAGTCCTACGCTCACTGAAAAAGTATCAAAGATGATTCGCCAAGATATTCTTAATGGTGAGTTAACCCCAGGCCAAAAGCTTGTTGTTGCTGATCTAAAAGCACGCTACAACGTTGGCGCATCCCCTATTCGCGAAGCCTTGGTACAGTTATCTTGGAGCAAATACGTAAAGCTAGAGCCACAAAAAGGCTGCTGGGTATCTCCTGTATCAAAGAAAGAACTGAATGACCTATACGAAAGCCTTCGTGTTGTATCATCGGTTCTGCTTAAAAAAGCGATTGCAGCAGGTGATGAGAGCTGGGAACTGGATGTACTAACGTCTTACCATAAACTATCGCGAGTACAGTACGTATCTGAAGAGTTTGACTGTGTAGAATGGGAAGAGCGCCACCAGCAATTCCATGTCGCACTGCTTGAAGGTGCAGATTCAGAGAACATGTTTAAGTTCTTTGATGACCTAATTAACCAAGTGAAACGTTACCGCTTCCTCGCTATGTCTGCAGAAAGCGCATCAGATGATCTGTTCAATATTGATGAGCACGAAATGATAATGAAACTAGTACTCTCTAAGAATGTAGAACAAGCAACAGAACTGCTTGATCAACACTTACTAGGTTCAATGAAACGAATTGAAGAAGTTATCGAAGCGGCATGATGCCAAGATAGATTCTAACCAAATAAAAACGGAGCCCAGCGGCTCCGTTTTTTTGTTTCCAGTACCACGACTGAACTACCACCCAAAAAACTCTTTGTGATGAGTATTGAGCAGCACAACCATAGGTAAAAAATACAATGCACTAAGTTGAAAGCCAAGAATGGCTAATGTGCCTATGGTTAACCTCACTAAAAAATCGACAAACATACCACGCCTCTTTTAACCAGACTGTATGATCCCCAAACTATTGCTCCAGCTAACCTAATTCTACTGCTGCCTTTCAAGTTATTGATAAGGCTAGCTAACCAGCTGAATTAAGTTAACGGTGTCATCCTTTTACATCTGGTAAACACTCTATTTATTACATCGTTTAACACGATGTAATCTGAAGCAAAGTAGTTTACTTACTGTTAATTTTAGCTCAAATTTCCACCAACATTAGACTTTAGTCTAACTGTATAGATTTTGTGACACAGGTCGCTCAAAAGTGAGATTCCTAATAAAAAGAGGGAAAGGAGTCGGGGCGCGACTTGAAGAGGTGAAGCAAATAGAAGACAGGACTAGATAGAAGCGAACCTAAGCGACATCATCGTAGCTAGGACACATAGAGACCGTATTACGACCAGACGATTTAGATTCGTAAAGCGCAACATCGGCACACTTGTATGAGCGAGTACTGTTACTTGTTAAATCAGTAAAGCCAACACTCACCGTTACCTTAGTTCCGGCTGCCAGTTCAATCTCTATTCGCAAGCGATCCAATACGCGCTTTGCTTCTGGCAGAGACGTGTGTGGCATCAAGAGTGCAAACTCTTCTCCTCCGACACGTGCAACAAAGTCAGTCCCGCGAAGGCTATCTTGCAGAAGCTTGGCGACACTTGCTATCACTCGGTCGCCTTCGTCATGACCAAGTTCGTCGTTGATTCGCTTGAAGTTATCGATATCGACTAAAGCTAAGCAAGTCGTCGATTCATTAGGGTAACGCTCAACCAAGCGAGAATAGTAGGCCAACTGCTCTTCGAACTTTCGTCTGTTCCAGAGGTTACTCAAAGAGTCACGTTCACTTAAGATCCTCAAACGCACCTCAAGCTCCTTCCTTACGGAAATATCAACCAACGAGGTGATGTAGTAACTGACTTTGCCTGAATTGTTTTTGACCGCATGCACTCGCATGATCGCAGTAAAAGGAATACGCAGCTTGTTCTTACACTGAACCTCCCCTTCCCATACTTCTTCTTGCTCTAAATGACTCCAAATAGCCGAGCTTGAGAGCACTTGGTCGGTATTCTCAAGCAGCAACTGCAATGCATTTTGACCGATCACCTGTTTTTTGCAGTACCCAGTCATGTTCTCAAATTCGTTGTTGATCATCATTGTGCGGTGCTGCTTGTCAGAGATCATCACTGCCGACATACCATTCAATGCGGCGCGTGCCAATTTACTCTCTAGGCTTCGGCGTCGGCAGTGCGTCACCAGGTAAGCAAACGGGAAAGCGAATATCAGCACCGTAATCAGAACAATGATCTCTTCATGGGCCAAATCATCTAGATCACGCTCAGCCCGATCCATCAGTTGCTTTTGATTAAGTTGAATCAGTAAATGGACCTTTTGACTGTTCGCGAGCATAACCGTGTTAAAGGCAAACAAATTACCATCTTCAAAAACGTATCCCACCTGATCATTGGAGATCGCATCCCACGTCTTCGGCGCGATATTTTTCAGGTTATAGCCTTTTCTTTCAGGAATAGAGTCTCCGAACAACTTACCGCTGTTGTTACTCGCGATGAAGTAACCCGCGTCATTGAGAACTTCTGCTCTAAGATCGTTATCTGGTGAAAAGCTCAGACGCGACGATAAGCCCCATACATCAAGATTGATGACGAGGTAGCCTACTCTTTCGTCAGGGGTTTCTACTGGGGTAAAGACACGGATTACCGGCGAATAAGGGAAGGTGACTTCACCATGCTCAGTTTCAAGCTCAATACCCCAACCGCCAATCTGTTCGGCTTCTAGTTTTTGAGCGTATTGGAAGTAGTTAGAATCCGACCTATCTTGCAGCTGTTGAGGAAACGTCACTCTACCGGTATCAGAGGAATAGTTAACACGCACCAATTCTTTGCCAGTGACATCTAACAGATGGATTTGTGTATACCACTTCTGGTTCACGAGAACAGATTGCCAGACCTCTTCAAGTAGATGTTTGGTTTGGTCTGAGGGAGAGGAAGCAAAGTTAACCAAGCTCTGGCTATGACTGAGTAGCTCCATGACCGAGACTAACTGAGTCTTGAGAAGATCATAATCTCGCTTGGCATACACTAACTGATGAACGGCTTGCTTAGCTGAGTAGTCAAAGCTCTGCTGTTTTACTTCTTTGTAGCGCTGCAAATAATACAGACATACTGCAGAAGACAATATGATAGAGATAATCAGCAATGTAATTATTGATTTTTTATTTCGCATTGCTAACTCAGATGAATGGAAGTGCAGCGCGGGATTATAGCACTCTAAAAAATTAACAAAATAAAAGCCGCTTAAAAAAGCGGCTTTAAAGTTATTTTTTAAAGACTTATCGTCTAGGCTTTCAACGCACGTTCGCCTCGTGCGATGCCAACAACACCACTTCGAGCTACTTCAAGCACTTCCGTCACTTCAGACAGCGCCTGAATGAAGGCATCCAGTTTCTCGCTAGTACCCGCCATTTGAACCGTATATTGAGAAGCCGTAACATCAACGATCTGACCACGGAAGATATCCGCTGTGCGCTTCACTTCCGCACGAGCAAAGCCGCTCGCACGTACTTTTACCATCAACAGCTCACGTTCAATGTGTTCAAGTTCAGACACTTCTTGTACTTTAAGTACGTCGATTAGCTTATGCAGTTGTTTCTGAATCTGCTCAAGCTGCATTTCGCTCGAGTTAGTAGTGACGTTCAAACGAGACAGCGTCGGATCATCGGTTGGAGATACGTTCAAAGACTCGATGTTGTAGCCACGCTGAGAAAACAAGCCAACCACACGAGAAAGCGCACCAGGTTGGTTTTCCATTAGTAGTGAAATAATGTGTCTCATATTATGTTCTCTCCGTTTTGCTTAGCCACATGTTATCCATACCCTCGCCTTTGATCTGCATTGGGTATACGTGCTCGGTGTCATCCACACTAATATCGACAAATACCAAACGGTCTTTCATCGCCAGTGCTTTTTCCAAACCTGATTCCAATTCATCCGGAGATGAAATGCGCATACCAACGTGGCCATAAGCCTCAGCGATAGCAGCAAAATCAGGAACAGAGTCCATATATGAGTTAGAGTAACGGCCTTGATAAACAATGTCTTGCCACTGTTTTACCATGCCTAGGAAACGGTTGTTAAGGTTAATAATCTTAACCGGGATATTGTATTGTAGCGCAGTCGACAGCTCTTGGATATTCATTTGAATGCTGCCGTCACCGGTTACCACAACCACCTCTTCATCTGGCTTAGCAAACTTAACGCCCATACCAGCAGGCAGGCCAAAGCCCATCGTGCCTAGACCACCAGAGTTAATCCAACGACGTGGCTTGTTAAACGGGTAGTATAAAGCAGCAAACATTTGGTGTTGACCTACGTCAGAAGCAACATAGGCATCGCCATTGGTTACTTTATGCAGTGTTTCAATTACTTGCTGTGGTTTGATGCGCTCAGACGATTTCTCGTAAGCTAGGCAGTCACGCTCTTGCCACTGCTTGATTTCACTCCACCAGCTTTCAATCGCTTCTGCATCGTTAGTGCCGCCTTGCTCAACGAGCAAGTTCACCATGCTCTCTAGAACCTTTTCAGCAGAACCTACAATCGGTAGATCCACTTTTACGTTCTTAGAGATCGAAGATGGGTCGATATCAATGTGCATGATCTTCGCATCAGGGCAGTACTTATCTAGGTTATTAGTCGTTCGATCATCGAAACGTACGCCAATACCAAAGATCAAATCCGCATTGTGCATCGCCATATTGGCTTCATACAAACCATGCATGCCTAACATACCCAAAGAGTTCTTATGGGTGCCAGGGAAAGCGCCAAGCCCCATTAGGGTGCTTACCACAGGTAAATTCAGTGCCTCTGCTAATTTTAACAGCGGCTTATCTGCCTCAGAAATAACCGCACCACCACCGACATAAAGTACCGGCTTCTTCGCTTCAAGAAGGGCTTTTAGCGCCTTTTTGATCTGACCTTTATGACCCGTAACCGTTGGGTTATACGAACGCATTTTGAGCGTTTCTGGGTATTCATAAGGAAGCTTGATTTGTGGGTTTAAGATGTCTTTCGGCAGATCAATAACCACAGGACCGGGACGTCCTGTCGTTGAAATATAGAATGCTTTTTTAACGACTTCAGGGATATCTTCCGCTTTCTTAACTAAGAAGCTGTGTTTAACGATCGGGCGTGATACACCCACAATGTCACACTCTTGGAAGGCGTCGTTACCAATAAGGTTATTTGGTACGTTACCAGAAATAACAATCATTGGGATTGAGTCCATGTAGGCGGTTGCAATGCCAGTAACGGTATTGGTCGCACCTGGACCAGAACACACAAGTACTACACCCGGTTTACCAGTAGAACGAGTATAGCCATCTGCCATGTGGGTAGCGGCTTGTTCGTGTCGTACTAATACGTGTTTAATTTTAGCAGTTTTAGCATGCAGCGCATCGTAGATATCAAGTACAGAACCACCTGGATAACCAAAGATTTGTTCTACACCCTCTTCAATTAGAGACTGCACCACCATCTCAGCGCCGGATAACATTTCAGCGCCGGATGACATGGCTGTTTCAGGTTTTGTTGTCATATTGCTCTCCTCACCAGTTTCCAATCATATTTGGTGAACATGTTGGGCTGGTTTTTCATAGTCTAGGGCTTATTCGTAGCCTAATTCGAAATACTTCCACTTTTTCGGCTATGGCTGTCTGTCGAGATAACAACAAACAGTAATACGAAACAACTTTAACGCTTTATTATCATCTGGTCTAACACCTGTTATCCGACAATCATGCCAAAAAACCAACTATTAGCTTAAAGCATCAAATAAAACCCAAACCAAGATTAATAACTAGATATTAAAACTAGAAAGAGAACGAAAAAAAGCACTTAATATTTAAATGAATCGCTAATTATCGATAAATAACGAGCTTATCTGTGTGCGCTTTCGCACATTGTGCTTGATCACTAGATACAAAAAATCCCCCTAAAAATGCAATCACATTCGTAGGGGGATTTTTAAACAACTGAAAATTTATCTAAGCAGAAAACTACTTATCTTTAGGCTTTTCGTTGTACATTTCTTCGATTTCGTCTTGATACTTATCGTTGATAACTTTACGACGCAATTTTTGAGTTGGTGTCAGTTCACCATCATCCATAGAAAATGCTTTTGGTAGCAGTTTGAATTTCTTCACTTGCTCAAACTTAGCCAGTTCTTGCTGTAGGTCATTCACACGCTTTTCTAGCATCTCGACGATTTGGTGATGCTTAACCAGCTCAACGCGATCGTGATACTTGATATTAAGCTCTTTGGCGTACTCTTCTAGCGAGTCATAACAAGGAACAATCAGCGCAGAAACGAATTTGCGTGTATCAGCGATAACAGCAATCTGTTCGATAAAGTGATCTTTACCAATCGCACCTTCAACCACTTGCGGGGCAATATACTTACCACCAGAAGTTTTCATCAGCTCTTTGATACGATCAGTAATGAACAGGTTACCATTTTCATCAAAATGACCCGCATCACCGGTTTTCAAGAAACCGTGCTCATCGAATGTCTTAGCTGTCTCTTCTGGCATCTTGTAGTAGCCACGCATCACCATTGGACCGCGAACAAGAATCTCGTCCTTAGCACCAATTTTTACTTCTGCGCCCGGCATCGACATACCAATCGAATCAGGGTTAAAACAGCGATCATCCCAACAAGATACTGTTGCCGTGGTTTCTGTCATGCCGTAGCCAAGTTTTACGTTGATGCCGATAGCATGGAAGAAACGACCAATCGTCTCATCAAGCTTCGCGCCACCACATGGCATGAAGTTGATGTTACCGCCGAGTAGAGCGCGCAGTTTAGATAGCACAAGCTTATCAGCTAGCGCATGGCTCTTCTTCAGCATCAACGATGGAGTACGACCTTCTTGGTGACAAACTGAAAGCTTTGCTCCCATGTTCACCGCCCAAGTAAATAGCACTTTACGAATAAATGGTGCTTTAGATACCTTCTCGTGAATCGCAGAGAAGATCTTCTCGTAGAAGCGTGGAACCGCACACATTACAGTAGGTTTCACATCACTTAGCGCATCACGCACTTGCATCGTATCTTGCAGGTAGCAGTTGGTTGCGCCTTTATAAAGAACGTAGAACGTCCAAGCACGCTCAAATACGTGTGATAACGGTAGGAAACACAATGAGACATCGTCTTTGCTCAGGCTAAGGCGCTCATCGTGGCCTTCTAACTGGTAGCCAATGTTGGTGTAATCAAGCATTACGCCTTTTGGCTGACCTGTGGTACCAGAGGTATAGATAAGAGTCAGCAGGTCGTCCATGCTTGCATCAGCAAGACGCACGTCAAGTTCAGCTTGTTGTGCTTCAACGCCACGCGCCATGAAGTCATTCCAAGATACGGCAAAGCTGTGTCCTTGCAGGTCGATGTCATCAGACATAGCCACAACAACTTCTAGCTGCTCGCACTCTTCAAACAGGCTAACCGCCGCATCGAATTGAACTTGCTCACCAACGAATAAGATCTTCACATCTGCATTTTGGATGATGTAAGAAGACTGTGCTGCTGTGTTCGTTGGATAAATCGGCACAGTCACAAGACGTGCTTGTAACGATGCAAAATCTGCCACGGTCCATTGAGGCATATTGTTCGAATAGATACCGATCTTATCCTGAACTCTCAGTCCTTGAGCCAACAGTGCTAATGAAAGCGTATCGATTTGTTGTCCAAACTGTTCCCAGCTAATGCCTTGCCATACATTGTCTACTTTGTGCTTCAAAGCTGTACGGTTGCCGCCTTGGGCAATTTGGTCACGAAGTCTTTTTACGATATGAAAATCTAAATTGGCCATCTCTTTACCTTTAGGCTTACACCTGTAAGCTTTTTTGAGCGCACAAGTGTACCTCTGATCATGGAAAAGGCAACTGATGAAGCTCAAAGTTATAAGTAATAGTACGTCTAACGCTAAGTTTTCTACCTACTAAAATAGCGCGCATAAAAAAGCCCTAGGCCAGTCTCCTAGCTTAGGGCTTATAAATCATAGGGATTAGTGTCTAGTTAAGTGCCACTACTTCGCCACAGATCATCATTAACTGATCTCGTAACCAAATGTGTCCTTTATCCTTTTCACTTGATTCGTGCCAGCTTAGGAAGCCAGAAATCGCCGCATTATCGAATGGGAAATCTAGAATCTGAAGCTGCTCTTTGTTTGCTGCATGTTCTACCATCCAACGAGGAGCAATTGTTACTAGTTCAGATTGGCCTACAACGTAAAGAACGTTGCTTAAGCTCGTACCTTCGTAGAAAGGCGTGCAATCTAGGTCACGGTAAGCTTGCTCAGAGAAGCTACGTTGACCATGGATGCGAGACAGTTTTGCGTGCTTTTCGTTAAGCAGCTCTGCCGCAGAAACTTCACCGTTGATACGTGGGTGAGAAGCAGAAGCAACCACAACTAATTCGTCTTGGAAGATTTCAGTGCTTGAGAAGCCTTGCTCATCAAAACGAGCGTAATCAATAACGAAGTCGATTTCTTGGTAGCGCATACGCTCAGAAAGTTGACGATCGAATTCAGCATCCATGTGCAGTTTCACGCTAGGTGCTTGCTCGTTGATTGTCGACATAATCTTAGGAGCAAAACGCATATCACAAGGGCTGCAAATCGCTAGTTTGAACAGGCGAGAAGACGACTCTGGAGAGAACACAGAACTTGGTAGTTCGTTGCGTACTAACTGTAGCGCTTGGCGGATTGGACCAAACAACTGACGAGCACGTTGAGTCGGTTGAATACCACGACCTTGACGCATGAATAGTTCGTCGTTAAACATCACTTTTAGACGAGCAACAGCGTTACTTACAGCAGGCTGAGACATACCCAGATTGTGAGCTGCACGTGTAATGTTTTGCTCTTGCATGACTGCATCAAATACAGTCAAAAGATTTAAGTCGACTCCACGAAGTGTGCTTTCCATTCTGTAGCTTGCAATAGCACTCATTGCGTCTTTCTTATCTAACATTCAAGTTGCCTCTTGTCGGTTCGACAGCGTTAAATTGGTAATGGTATGAGAATAGATAACCACTAATTCTTATATTTATCAGACCGATGTTTTTCGGATTGACATTACTATTAACCAATGCATCTCGAGCTACCAACAAGATTGATAAAGAATAATTTTATTTTACCTTAATGATTAAACAACATCTAAAAATCAATTATTTATAGAGTTATAAAAAAACATAAAATGCGTCACTTATGAGTTTAATTTCGACTTATTTAGCTGTTCTATCGTTTGGTTACATTTGTTACAATTTATTGAACTCGTGAATTGTTCAACCGGTCAATTCAGAAATAGCACTTATGAGTTAGGTGAGCGATGCATAACTTGGAAAGTCGACCTTGTCCCAAAGTTGCTTTCTTAAATCATCTTGATTAGACCAATTCCCTGCTAATACCCACTCAACGAGTGCACTTGCCACGTCTGGATAGGTGACCACTTCGGCCTGTTTTTCACTGAGCCAAGCGCGCAAGATAGCCGCATCTAAAAACGTCATGGTTTGAGCTAACCCAAGGGCCTCTAGCGTCGCCACATTGCTCTGTTGTTCGAACTGTCCTTCGAGTGGTTTGAGAAGCAATTTCTTCCCCAAAGTTAGGGCTTCAGATGGCAATTCAAAGCCGCCATTTGCGACCACACCAGAGCACTGATTGAGGTCGAATTGAAAGCCCGCATGACTCAGTGGTTTGAACTCAATATTTTCAACTCGGCAATGCTCAATCACATCCGGGTGGTAACAGACAAAGTTTTGCGAAATGAACTTCATCAGCAGCTCTGAGATCGACTCAAGATCCTCAAATGGCAAATAGACCAACGTAAAGTCTTGTGTTGTTTTTATTTGTTGCTCACCAACCAACGTGTGAACGATAGGCGGCAAAATCGGCTGTTCAAAGTGATACCAGTGCAAGCCAATAGAGTGCTCGGTTGGGGCGAAATGTTGAATCACTGAATGTTCAATCCAGTTGCCCCCTTCTTTGGGTACATCATAACGAAACGCATTCTGGTGGCTTATCCCAATGCATGGCACACCTTGTCTCTTAGCCGCCCATGCAGTGACAGGCTCAAAATCATTAATCACTAAGTCATAAGGCGTAAGATCGATCTGGTTAATCTCACGGAGAAATCGCCAGATGTTGTTCTTCATGAATGTTTTGCCGTATTTAACCTGCCCCTGCTCGCTGTAAAAAGTTAAGCCGCTGCGGGTCTGATAGTTGCCAAACGCTTCCATCGAAAAGTATTTGCTCTCATCTCGCCCAGAGAACAGAAAATCGACATCAATATTTTGCTGACGAAAAGCGACGGCCATTGCTCTCGCTCGAGCGATGTGCCCATTTCCTGTGCCTTGTACGCCATATAAAATTTTCATGCATGTTCCTTTAAATTTACCACTTAAGCTCGGCAGTGGTTGCCAACAAAATAATTACAGGATGAAGCTGATAGCGAGGCTGGTACAAGCGATGCCCAAGGCTGCGCCAATCAGTACGTCCGTTAAAAAGTGCACACCGAGCAGGATTCGAGAGCCTGCAATCGCAGTTGCCCACACCAAGCTAAAGAGGTACAAGCTCGGATAGAAATGCCCGATTAGGGTCGCCATAACAAAAGCAGCAGCGGAATGCCCTGAAGGCAGACTGTATTTATCGGATGGCACAATATGAGAGTGAAGTAGTGAAGAGAATTCAGCTGGTCGACGGCGCTTGAGGGTATTTTTAGCAAACCAGTAAATAGGCAGTTCGATTGCGAAGGCGGTTAAGCCCACCAAAAGAAAGTCTCGACCGGTGTTGCTATCGACCAGCAGTGCAATCAAGGCAATCAAAACATAAAGGTGTCCATCTCCAGTATGAGACACCGCTTTACTGAGCGTTGCATGTTGCCCGCCATAGCGGTTGTTTAAACAGAAAACAGAAAATGCCACATCCCAGCGGACAATAGGTTCGATAGTACGCATACGATCTCCTTAACAATCCTTATTCAGTTAAGGCTCAAGTTATGCTCAACAAATGACAGTTAAGTGACGTTTTGAATGAACTAAAATGAAATTTCCCATGCTTGATAGGCAGGTCAATGGACCAAGTCAGGATAGCAATTGAAGCGACCGATACAAATAAAGCGGCCCAAGGCCGCTTTATTCATCTATGTTTTTACTTCTTTATATAAGCAAGCAAACACTACTTCTATCGTGTTAATGGTTATAGCGTTCGCTAATGATAATAGAGCTCGCTAATAATAGTAGTACTCGCAAATGATAATAGCGCTAAAGGCTATAGCGCTAGTGGCTCGTGCTTTTTAACCAAACCGAAATCCGCCAATATCGCGTAAGCAGCAGGGGTCATAAACAGCACCAGTAAGGTCGAGGCAAATATGCCGAATACGATCGAAATAACCAATGGCTGGATAACCTGAGCCTGTAAGCTGGTTTCCGTCAACAGCGGTAGCAAACCTGCCGCAGTCGTCATTGAGGTCAAGAATACCGCTCGGAAACGCTCGCGACTGGCTTTCACCACCGAGTCATGCACGCTATCTCCCTCATCGACATGGTGACGAATGTACTGCACCAACAAGATGGAATCATTAACCACAATTCCGGCAAGCGACACAAAGCCCATCATGCTTGGCATACTCAAAGAATGGCCAAGTATCCAGTGACCAACGACCACCCCAATAAAAGCGAGTGGAATCGCTAACATCACGACCACAGGCTCTAAATAGCTTCTGAACTGATAGCTAAGAATCGCAAACACGCCGAATAAGCCGAGCAAGAATCCTTTGCCCATCGAAGCGCCAGTCTTGGCTGCATCCTTGGCCTCCCCTTCGAAATCAAAGCGTAAACCCGGGTACTTCTGAATAAGTTTGGCGGCTTCATCTTTTTGGAACTGAGCCAAAATCGCGGATGAACTCGCTTTCTTATTATCAATATCACCAAAGATACTGATGGTTCTCAACCCATCGATACGTTGGATTCGCACATAGTTACGCTGAAAATCTAACGTTGCCAATGTTGCTAATGGAATCTGACTGCCGTCTGCAGTGATGATTGGGAAGTTAGCCAGCTGCTGTAAATCACCCGCTTGTTCTTTATCAAGACGAACTTCAATCGAGATATTCTCAACACCGATTTGAATCTCATCCGCTGTCTGACCAAAGAAAGCCGCACGTAATTGGGAAGCGATCATCTGCCCATTCACATTGTAGGTTTCGGCTCCAGGGCGCAGCTTCACCAAGATCTCTTCTTTACCCATGCGCATGTCATCAAGCACGCCATGCACCCCATCAAACTGATTAAGGTACTCCTGAATATCCAAAGAAGCGGATTTCAATGCGCTCAGGTCATCGTGTTTGGCGCGAATTTCAATAGCACGACCGCCCGGCCCCATAGTAGGTTGCTTGAACACCAATGAAATAGGATCCGCCAAGTCACCGATATCCTCTCGCCATGCATCAATGAAATCATCGATAACCGTGTTACGGCTCTCTGCTCCACGCAGATCTAAACGCACTGTGGCTAAGTGTGGGCCTGATTCATTGGCATCGGCGTTGGCATTGAATTGGCTGGTGATATGCTCGACCAGTGTATTGCCTTCTTCAACCTCTTCGCTCCATTGTTTGTTCAAGCGCTCAGCCGACGCGACAATTTTGTCGACCACTTTCTCGGTTTGAGACAGTGATGCGCCCGGCGGAAGAATGATTCGCGCTTCGGCAATATCACCATCCAGCTCAGGGAAAGGTTGAAACTTAACAACCCCGCCAGCAATCAAGGCGACTGAAAGCAACAATAGCGTAATCACTCCGCCCATAAAGGCGTAGCGGAACGTCACGACTTTCTCAACCATGTTCATCAAAGTGGTATTACGGAAGTTCTCAAACTTCTCAAGCAACACCACTTTAAAGCGCAGCGCTGGCTTGTCATTTTTTTCTTTGTGTAATGAATGAGATAGGTGATTAGGTAGAATCAGGAAGGCTTCAATCAAGCTCAACGACAGCACCAAAATCAATACTTGAGGAACGGCCTTAAGCACAGCGCCCATCTCGCCATCAAGAAACAGTAAGCTACCGAAAATACACACCGTGGTTAAGAAAGAAGACAGTACTCCGGGAAGCACTTTCTTAACGCCGTTGTACACCGCATCATCGACGCTTTGTCCCCTATCTAAGTGGGAGGCTATCGATTCGGCGATCACGATGGCGTCATCCATCATAATACCGATTGCCATTAACAACCCGACCAGCGACATAATGTTGATCGACAAACCAAGGTTGGCCATTAAGAACAAGCCACCAAGGAAGGCCACTGGCAACCCTGCCGCCACCCAAAATGAATAACGTAAGCTGAAGAACAGCCACATGGTGGCGAACACCAGCACAATACCTTGCCAGCCGTTGCGTACCATCATGGTTAGACGATCCCAAAGTACAGATGAGAGATCGTTGGTCATTTGTAGTGTCACGCCATCAGGAGCAATCGCGCTTTGATCTTCAACGAATCGTGTTACGTTCTCTTTGATTCGCAGCGCATCGTCTTCTTTGTTCTTACTGATCTTAAGCAGCGCTGAAGGCTTGCCATCAAATAGCACCTTTTGCTCATCAAGCTCAAAGCGGTCGGTTATTTTGGCTATGTCTCTCAAACGAATCACCGAGCCATTAGGCGCAGATCCAACCACGATGCTTTCCAGCTCAACAGGCGTAACTCGTCTCTCGTCGAAACGAATCAGAAAGTTTTTGTCTGGTGTTTCAACGTTACCACTCGGCAGTTTTACATTCTGTCGACCAATTTGATCCGCGATATCACCGACACTCAAACCCAACTGACGAATAGCTTGGGTATCCAGTTCCACTCGATATTGATGATCCGAGAAGCCGCTAACCTCGACCAAAGAGACATCGTAATCAAGCTTCATGGTGCGCTTAAGATCTTCCGCGTAGGCCTTAAGTTCTGGCCACGACGTTTCGGCTGTTATAGCGATATCGACAACCGGTTCATTCCAATCTAGCTCTTGAACAACAGGCGATTCAATCTCAGTTGGGAAATCATTGATCGAGTTGATCTGGGTTTGCACATCCACCAGCATTCGGCCGATGTCCGCTTTTTCATTTAACTTTAGAATTAAACGAGCGCTGCCTTCGATGGCTTCACACTGAGTTTCTTCAATGTTGGCTAAGCCGTCTACTGCATCTTCCATTCGCACACACAAGCTCTCTTCCACTTCTTTTGGAGAGGCGCCGGGATAAACAATCGCAGCCATAATGTAAGGCGGATCGTAAGCGGGGAAGGTTTCACGTTTGATGGTTGATAGTGAGCTTATACCCAAGATCAACAACCCAAGCATCAACAAGTTTGCTGCTGTTGGGTGCCGAGAGAAAAACTTGATCATGACGCACTCTCCTGAGTATCTGATTCAAGCTCAGCCTCTTCAGAGTTGGACTCTCTCAGTAACATGCCTTCTATTGCTGGCAGGACATCATTGAGAACCAGTTTATCTCCAGTTTGTAGCTCTCCACTCACAACCACTTGATTGTCTCTGCGATAAAGCACTTCAACATTGACCACTTGCAAACGCTGGTTGTCATCCATCAGGTAAACCTTATCACCATGCAGTGCTCGCTCTGGAACCACCCAACTTAGATTGGCGACACCCTCAATCTCAGCTTTGACAAACATACCGTTAACCAAAGGCGTCGCGCTGTCTGGTTGCAATTGTGAGTAATCTTGAGCGATCTCGAGAATAATCCCCGCTGTCGCTTGGTTTTCATCAACTGTTTCGCTGATTCTTGCCACCTTCGCTGGCCAACTGAGGTTCAGGTTGCCGCTGTTAAGTTGAATGCTTGCTTTGATTGGCGCTTCATAAGGATTAGGGATTCCTGCAGCATCGCGAGGAAATTGGTTAAAGCTGGAGGCTAAAGTTTGCATATCGTGAATAGAAAGTTGCGCCTCTACTTCCATGACATTAATCCCGTGAGCAATAAACATCTCCTGCTGAAGGTTAACTACTTGATTTTGTTCGATATCAACCTGAGCAATTCGCATCGCTCTTGGCAAAGTGATCGTGGTCTTATCGAGAGAGCGCTGCGCCTCTTTTACCTTAGACACGTTGACCTTAATCACCGCTTCCGCAACACGCTTTTCATCTGGCATCAACGCGATTTGGTTCGCGATATCTAATACCAACTTCTGCTGAGACAATGCGCTTTGTTGTTGCAGGTCGACATCCGATTGAGAGGTGAGCCCTTTCTTACGCAGATCCTGTTTACGTTGTAGCTCTTTATTGCTGATCACCAAACGATTCTTTTCGATCTTAAGAGTCTTATTAAGGTTGTCTTCTTCTTGATTCAATTTCGCTAATGAGGTTTGGCTTGATTTTAGATCCGCCTCTGCTTGTATCAGTTTCAATTCGTAATCCAATGGATCAACCTTGAGCACGACCGTTCCTGCAGGGATCACCTGGCCTTTTTCAAGATCTGGATGTCGATACACGATCTGTCCTGTCACCTCAGCAATCGCTTTCCATTCAACTTTAGGCACCACTTTGCCAAAGCCGACCGCTAACGGCGCTATCAGTTGTTGTTCTAGGCTCACAGTATCAACTAAGCGAGCCCTATCACCCGCAGGTTTGGTTGGAAGATCCGGCTTCAAGTTAATCGCGGCGACAAGGCCAATCACACCAACCGCAAGTGCTGGAAAGAAGAGTAGTTTTTTATTTATTTTCATTATCTTTGGTCCTGCACGGAAGAAGGGCTCGGCGCGTTGATAAAGCCTTCAGTCATCAGTTGAATGTTGTGTTCGATTAAACGATTAAGAAATTCTTCATTAATCTCAATCCCATGAATTGCCAATAAAGGCGGCGGAGCGATGAAAGGAAACACCATCAAGCTTACATACGAAATACGGCACAATTTTGGATCCATGTTCTGTTTTAAGATGCCTTGTTCAACCAACTTTTCAAAAATGACATCTTGGGCTGGCTTTGCAACATCGAGGAAAACCTTTTCGAGCAACTCTCTTTGCACTTCAGAGGGAGGCATATTCATCACTTGGGCTATCAAGCGAGGAAACTTCGGCACCTTGACCATCTCTTTGTAGTAAGTCCGCATTAAATCAAGAAAGTTCTCATGACTGCTTTCATCAACGAGTCTCTGCATTTGTAATTGCATCGGTCGTAGCGTTTCACGCAGCATCGCCTCAAACAATCCGGCTTTACTGCCAAAGTAATAGCGAATCATCGCAATATTCACACCCGCTAGCTCAGCAACTAAGCGAGTCGATACCTTGTCGTACGGTTGAACCACGAACAGATCTCGAGCGTGCTCAATGAGTAACTGCCGTACATCTAGATTCTGTTGAGGTCGCCCTGCTTTACGCGCTGCCATCACTGAGACCTATCCCTATAATTAATCACACGATTAATTATAGGGATAAATCGACATGGTTGTAGAAGATTAATTACTCACTATTTAATCAAATGATTAATTAATTTAGCCACCCTTTTAATTTTATTGGTGAATCGTTCCATCAAAAAGATTTACTACAAAGTTTTAACCTACACATCAGCCAAACGATAAACTAACCGCCCAGTACAAAACACTCAATCAGCGGATAACACCAGCAAACAACACGCAAGCAGCACAAACCAAAAAAAAACACCGCCAAAGCACGCTGATATTGGATTTTCTTGTTTGACGCTCAGAATAAATTGCGGTAAATATGGTGTTAACAGTTTATTTACGGATATTTGTGTAATGATTTTTTCTTCTTCTCGACTGCTGAAACTTCTCCTTATCGTGAACCAATCGCGCGGGTAAGTTGTGGGTCAAGAACTACACAAATATTAAAACCCGCGCTGAGCGGGTTTTTTTGTAACTGGCACTTTTAAAAGAACATCATTCTTAATAATAATTTGGATAGCAATCGATTCATTATCGATATAAGGAAGCACCCATGAACGATCAAGTGATAATTTTTGACACGACCTTACGTGATGGCGAGCAAGCGTTGGCTGCAAGCTTAACGGTAAAAGAGAAATTACAGATCGCTTATGCACTTGAACGACTGGGTGTAGATGTTATTGAAGCGGGCTTTCCGGTGTCATCACCAGGCGACTTTGAGTCAGTACAAACCATCGCAAAAAATATTAAAGACAGCCGAATCTGTGCACTTTCTCGTGCTGTAGCGAAGGATATCGATGCCGCTGCAGAAGCGTTAAAAGTCGCTGAGCAGTTCCGTATTCACACCTTCATATCTACATCAACGGTTCACGTGCAAGATAAATTACGCCGTAGCTACGACGATGTTGTCGATATGGCAGTAAAAGCGGTAAAGCATGCGCGCAACTACACAGACGATGTTGAGTTCTCTTGTGAAGATGCAGGTCGTACGCCTATCGATAACCTATGTCGTATGGTTGAAGCGGCAATCAACGCGGGCGCGAAAACCATCAACATTCCAGACACAGTGGGCTACACAGTACCTAACGAGTTTGGTGGCATTATCAAAACGCTATTTGATCGCGTTCCAAACATCGACCAAGCAATCATCTCTGTTCACTGTCACGATGACTTGGGTATGTCGGTTGCTAACTCAATTGCTGCGGTACAAGCCGGTGCTCGTCAAGTTGAAGGTACTATTAACGGTATCGGTGAGCGTGCGGGCAACTGTTCTTTAGAAGAAATCGCAATGATCATCAAAACTCGTCAAGAGCTATTAGGTGTTCATACCGGTTTGGACCACAAAGAGATTCACCGTACCAGTAAATTGGTTAGCCAGCTTTGCCATATGCCAATTCAAGACAACAAAGCAATCGTTGGTGCTAACGCGTTCAGCCACTCTTCAGGTATCCACCAAGATGGCATGCTTAAGAACAAGAACACTTACGAGATCATGACACCTGAGTCTATTGGCTTGAAAAACAAAGCATTGAACCTAACAAGCCGCAGTGGTCGTGCAGCCGTTAAGAGCCACATGGACGCAATGGGCTACAAAGACAATGAGTACAACCTAGATTCATTGTACGAAGACTTTTTGAAACTGGCTGACCGTAAAGGCCAAGTATTCGATTACGACCTAGAAGCACTAATGCACTTCGCAAATCTACGTGACGAAGATGACTTCTATAAACTTAACTACCTAAGCGTACAATCTGGTAGTGTTATGTCTACCACCAGCATCAAGCTGCAATGTGGTGATGAAGAGAAATGCGAAGCGGCTGTCGGTAACGGCCCGGTTGATGCTTTATACCAATGTATCTACCGCTTAACGGGTTACGAAATTGCATTGGATAAATTCGACCTTACCGCGAAAGGTGAAGGCGAAGATGGCTTAGGCCAAGCTGATATTATTGCGAACTATAAAGGCCGCAAGTACCACGGTACAGGCGTTTCAACGGATATCGTTGAGGCCTCTGGTCAGGCGCTACTGCACGTTATTAATAGCATTCAACGCGCAGACACCATTGCTGAAATGAAACAGCAAAGAATCGCAACAGTTTAAACACCCAATAACAGAGCCCTAGAGCCGATGTTATTGGCTTTAGGGACAAAATTTAAAACGAGCGAAAGAGCTCAGTAACAAGAATTAAAGGATTAACATGACTGATAAATCATACAAGATTGCCGTACTACCTGGTGATGGCATTGGCCCAGAAGTAATGCAGCAAGCACACAAAGTGCTAGACGCGATTGAAAAGAAGCATGCGATTAGCTTTTCTCGTGAAGAGTATGATGTTGGTGGTATCGCAATTGATAACCACGGCTGTCCACTTCCAGAAGCGACAGTAACAGGCTGTGAAGAATCTGACGCAGTACTATTTGGCTCGGTTGGCGGCCCTAAATGGGAACACCTTCCACCAAACGATCAACCAGAGCGTGGTGCCCTACTTCCTCTACGTAAACACTTCCAACTGTTCTGTAACCTACGCCCTGCGCAAATTCACAAGGGTTTAGAGTCTTTCTCTCCACTTCGTGCTGATATCTCCGAGCGCGGTTTTGACATCGTGGTAGTACGTGAACTAACTGGCGGTATCTACTTCGGCCAACCTAAAGGTCGTGAAGGCGAAGGCGCAACGGAAAAAGCATTTGATACTGAGGTTTACCACCGTTACGAGATCGAACGTATTGCCAAGATTGCGTTTGAATCTGCACGTCTACGTAACAAAAACGTTTACTCAATCGATAAAGCAAACGTTCTGCAGAGCTCTATCCTATGGCGTGAAGTCGTTGAAGAGATCGCAAAAGATTACCCAGATGTAACGCTAAACCACATGTACATCGACAACGCGACCATGCAGCTAATCAAAGACCCATCTCAGTTTGACGTAATGCTATGTTCAAACATCTTTGGTGACATCATCTCTGATGAGTGCGCAATGATCACTGGCTCTATGGGTATGCTTCCTTCTGCAAGTTTAAATGAAAGCAACTTCGGCCTATACGAACCAGCAGGTGGCAGCGCACCAGATATCGCAGGTAAGAACATCGCAAACCCAGTCGCGCAAATCCTTTCTGCAGCCCTAATGCTTCGTTACAGCCTAGGCGAAGAAGCGGCAGCACAAGACATCGAAGCAGCGGTTTCTAAAGCACTTTCTGCAGGCGAGCTAACGGCAGACCTTGCTGGCAAAAACCAAGCGCTGACTACCTCTGAAATGGGTGACAAGATCGCTGAGTACATCTTAGCTTCATAAGCTAAAGGCTCCGATTAGAAGCAAGTACATAAGAATAATATCAAGCCAAGTCAGCGTAAACCGCATGACTTGGCTCGAAACAAACACTGGGACTGATGCTCCCAAGGAAGAAAAGCTATGTCGACAAACCAGCACGCAAAAACCTTATACGAAAAAGTTTATGACGCTCACGTTGCGGTTGCAGCGAAGGGCGAAACACCAATTCTTTATATCGATCGTCACTTAGTTCACGAAGTAACGTCACCTCAAGCCTTTGATGGCCTACGTGAGAAAGGCCGCAAAGTTCGCCAAGTTGGCAAGACTTTCGCGACCATGGATCACAACGTATCGACACAAACTAAAGACATCAACGCTTCTGGTGAGATGGCTCGTATCCAAATGGAAACGCTATCGAAGAACTGTGAAGAGTTTGGTGTCACGCTTTACGATCTAAACCACAAATACCAAGGTATTGTGCACGTAATGGGTCCTGAGCTAGGTATTACGCTACCGGGCATGACCATCGTATGTGGTGACTCGCACACGGCTACACACGGTGCATTTGGTTCACTAGCATTTGGTATCGGTACTTCAGAAGTGGAACACGTTCTAGCTACGCAAACGCTAAAACAAGCTCGCGCTAAAACCATGAAGATCGAAGTAAAAGGCAAGGTTACTCCTGGCATCACTGCAAAAGACATCGTGCTAGCGATCATCGGTAAAACAACGGCGGCTGGCGGTACTGGCTACGTAGTTGAATTCTGTGGTGAGGCAATTACCGACCTTACGATGGAAGGTCGTATGACAGTATGTAACATGGCAATCGAGCTTGGCGCTAAAGCAGGCTTAATCGCTCCAGATGCAACGACATACGAGTACATCAAAGGTCGCAAGTTCTCTCCAGAAGGCGAAGACCTAGAAGCAGCAATCGAATACTGGGATACGTTAAAAACCGATGCTGATGCAGAATTCGATGCAGTTGTTACATTAGAAGCGGCAGACATCAAACCACAAGTCACTTGGGGTACCAACCCAGGTCAGGTTATCTCAGTAGACACACCAATCCCTGCACCAGAAAGCTTCGCAGACCCTGTAGAAAAAGCATCAGCTGAAAAAGCGCTGGCTTACATGGGTCTTGAAGCCGGTAAATCTCTATCTGATTACAACGTAGATAAAGTGTTCGTGGGTTCTTGTACTAACTCTCGTATCGAAGACATGCGTGCAGCAGCAGCGGTAGCGAAAGGCCGTCAAGTAGCGAAACATGTTCAAGCGCTTATCGTTCCGGGTTCAGAGCAAGTTAAAGCACAAGCTGAGGCTGAAGGCCTAGATAAGATCTTCATCGAAGCAGGCTTTGAATGGCGTTTACCGGGTTGCTCTATGTGTCTTGCGATGAACAACGACCGTCTAGGTCCACAAGAGCGCTGTGCTTCTACATCAAACCGTAACTTTGAAGGCCGCCAAGGCCGTGATGGTCGTACGCACCTAGTTAGCCCAGCAATGGCAGCCGCAGCGGCTATCGCTGGTCACTTTGTCGATATTCGTGAACTTTAATTAGAGGATTTAACATGTCAGGTTTTCAACAACACACCGGATTAGTCGTTCCTCTAGATACGGCCAACATCGATACTGATGCGATCATTCCAAAGCAGTTTCTACAGAAAGTAAACCGCATCGGTTTTGGTAAGCACTTGTTCCACGATTGGCGCTTCCTAGACGATGCAGGCCAACAGCCAAACCCTGATTTTGTAATGAACGAAGCTCGCTACCAAGGCGCTTCAATTCTTTTAGCTCGTGAAAACTTCGGTTGTGGTTCATCTCGTGAACACGCACCGTGGGCGCTTGCCGATTACGGTATCCAAGTAATGATCGCACCAAGCTTTGCCGACATTTTCTACGGTAACTCGATCAACAACCAAATGGTGCCAGTTCGATTGACTGAGCAAGAAGTGGATGAGCTATTCCAATTCGTTGAAGCGAATGAAGGTGCAGAAATTACGGTTGATCTAGAAGCAATGAAAGTCAGCGCGAACGGCAAAGAGTACTCGTTTGAAATTGATGAGTTCCGTCGTCACTGCTTACTGAATGGTTTAGATAATATCGGCCTTACACTTCAACATGCCGATAAGATCTCAGAGTTTGAAGCTAAGATTCCTAGCTTCCTAAAATAATGAGACGTTTCTGAATAAATCTAAAGGTTGGCCAAGTGCCAACCTTTTTTATTTGGCTAAGCTTTTAACTTAACTTCATATGTTTATTTAAATGAAGAGCAATGAAAGAAAATGGTAAGCCTTAAGGTCTTAGTAGTCAGTCATCAGGAGAATGCCATGAAACAACTACTTTTTATTGTCAGCCTACTTTTCTCAACCTTAGCTTGGTCTGCGCCTAAATCCGATCTTTGGCCATACTGGAAGCAAAGCGACGAAACCAACCTAGAACAGGTATCTCATCAAGATTGGCAGCAATTCCTCGATAGCTACTTGGTTAAACAGGGGCAAAATACGTTAGTTAGCTATACAGCGGTGAACACTGCCGATAAGACCAAACTTAAGCAATACATCAAGCAACTCGAACAGGTGAATCCGCTCAACTATTCAAAAGCGGAGCAGTATGCCTATTGGGTTAACCTATACAACGCCGTGACTGTCGATTTGATTCTTGATGCCTACCCGATCAAATCCATAACTAAACTTGGCGGACTATTTAGTTTCGGTCCGTGGGGAGATGATGTGGTAGTCGTTAATGGGAAATCACTGACACTCAATGACATTGAACACCGAATCCTAAGACCAATTTGGCAAGATCCTCGCACGCATTATGCAGTGAACTGTGCCAGCCTAGGTTGCCCTAACTTACAACCTGACGCTTTTACCTCTAAAAATACTGAAGCCTTGCTAGAGCAAGCTGCAACTGAGTTTGTAAGCAGTGACAAAGGCGTGATGGTTACAAACAATAAGCTTCAACTATCATCGATTTACGAATGGTTTGCTGTGGATTTTGGTACGAAGAAACAGCTTATTCAGCACTTAGAACAATATCGAATTGAAGCAGTAACCAATACTCAAAACATCAGTTATGAATACGATTGGTCGCTCAACCAAGCAAACTAGCTCTAAGGCTAAAGTTGATCACTAAAGTAAAAAAGAGGCGAGAGGTTTTTATTAACCTCTAGCCTCTTCTCAATTCTTTGACCGTATTTCTACAATTAAAAGCTTGAGCCCGGTTGCTGCAAGAACTCAATCTCTTCGGGAGTCGAAGCTCGCCCTAACACCTCATTACGGTGCGGATAGCGACCAAATCGCTCAATGATAACCTTGTGCTTAAACTCAAAGTCCAGATTATGCTCTAATCCCGTTTGAGAAAAGAGTTCCACGGCTTGTTCATGGACTAACAAAGATTCACTGTGCATATAAGGCATATACAGGAAGCTTTTCTGTTGCTCGTTAAGCTGGTGATCAAAACCACCCGCTACCGCCTCTTGGGCTAGAGCCAACGCCATCGGATCAGCAGAAAATGCTGTCGGACTTTTTCTACCAATATTTCGAGAAAACTGATCAAGTACGATAATCTCAGCCAATCGTCCTTGCGCAGTTTGGCGCCACTCAAATAGCTCGCCTTGAATGGCTGCTTTATGCAATTCAGAAAATCGAGACTCTATCAAAGTGTCAATCTCGGCGCCGCCAGTAAACCAATCTTTAGGCGTCAACTCATCGAACCAAAACTCTAGAACATCCTGATACGTTACCGTCATATAATTCCCTTTAATAAAAAACCGAGTAACTTTGTTATTACTCGGTTTAGTGTTCAATTACTTAAAACCTTTTACTTTCTTTATCAGGTCATAAGCATTCTGAATTTCTTGCGATTTCTCTTTCGCAACATTCATCATCTCAGGCGGTAAGCCCTTCGCCATCAGTTTATCTGGGTGATGTTCATTCATCAGCTTGCGGTAGGCTTTCTTCACCTCTTTACCGTCAGCACTTTCACTCACACCAAGAACCTTATATGCGTCGCCAAGTTGGTTCTGTTGCGAAGCCTGTTGCCAACCTGATGATCGCCCATGACCCTGATGGCCACCAAAGCTTCCACCTTGCTGTTGGAAACGGAACGCAGCTTCTTGCATCTGCAAGCGGCGTTCTAGTTGTGCTGCCGAAAACCCAAGCCCTTGCGCTATTTTATGCAGAACTTGACGTTCACTCGGGTGCAAACTTCCATCCGCAAATGCGGCAGATACCTGAAGCTCTAGAAAGAACTGCAGAAGATCAAAACGACCACCCGATGAGATTTTAACTCGCTCAAGTACGTCGTTCAGAGGGAAGTCGCTCTCTTTGCCGTCACGGAATGCATCTTGCGCTGCTTTACGCTGTTCGCCATGCAGGTTCATACGCTCCATCATGGTAGAAGCGAGTTGAATCTCTTCTGGCGTTACCTGCCCTTTCGCTTTAGCAACGTGCCCCATAACCGCAAAAGCGGATTTAAAAAACTCGTTCTGTCTTTCTGCTTGGCTTGGACCTCGACCAAAACCAGAGCTATTGAAGCCTGATTGGTTCAATCGGCGAGCTTTATCGAATTGGTGTCCTAAAAACAGACCAAAAACTAAACCGAGTGGCCCTCCAAATAAAAAGCCAAAAAACGCGCCCAAAATTTTGCCAAATATTTGCATTATGTGTTCTCTATCTATGAATTTTATCTGAGTAATGCTGTCTGATGATGCTGAATGCTATTATTTCCTTTATCATAAGGAAAATGCTTTATTAATTGGATTGATACTAGATCAACCCTTCATCTAGTGACACAGGATAGTTCAACTTCATGCAATCTTTTTCCCGCACCTTGTTAGCCGCGTCTATAAGTACGGCGTTATACGTGTCGACAACTCAAGCTGAAACAATCACCGATAGTAGTGTGCAGGAAATGCCCTCTATAGATCAATGCTTGATCGAACCCGCTGCAGAAAACGAGACACAGCTACCCGCTCACGTTGAGTCAGATCGCTTAGAAGCTATCAATGGTGAAAAGGCAATATATTCAGGAGATGTAAGAGTTACGCAAGGGAACAAGACCATCCTTGCAGATAACGTAACCCTGCACCAACAAGAAAATATCGTTGTAGCTGAAGGCAACGTAAACTTTAGTGATGGTCAAATCAAATCTATCTCAGACAGAGCGACCAATAATCTGACTACAGATGAAATGACGCTTGAGAACACCGATTACGAATTCCTTTGCGAGCCCGGTCGCGGAGATGCTGTTTATATAGCAAAAACAGGTAAAGCGGTTTATGAGATTGAAGATGGCTCGATTACCTCTTGCCCGATTGGTGACAACGCGTGGCGTCTGAGAGCATCAAGCATCGACGTAGATCAGAATGAAGAACAAGCCACTTTTTATAACCCACGTTTTGAAATTCAAAGTGTTCCTGTCTTTTACCTACCATACCTGACCGTTCCTATTGGTGACACACGTAAGACTGGTTTCCTATACCCAACAGTGTCATACGGTTCAAGTGATGGTTTTGAAGCTGAAATCCCAGTTTATTGGAACTTAGCACCAAACTACGACTTAGAAACCACCTTCAAGTACATGCAAGAGCGTGGCACTCAACTCAACAGTAAATTCAGATATTTGAGCGACTTTGGTTCAGGTAGCATCAAATCAGAATACCTACCTGATGATAAGAAGTTCAAAGATAAGGGTGACCGCTGGGGTGCACAACTCCAGCACTCAGGTATATTCCAACAGTCTTGGTTATTCGAAGTCGACTACTCAAAAGTGAGTGATATTGATTACTTTACTGACGTTAGCTCAAGCAGCATTGGTAACCGTGAAGATGGCCAACTATTGCAGGAAGGCCAAGCGACTTACCGTTCTCACAATTGGGATGCGTCAGTGCTTGTCCGAGACTTCCAAGTCCTAACAACCAGTAACAACCTACCTTACCGCCTAATGCCGCAGCTTGAATATAACTACTACGCTCCTGAGGTAATGGAATATTTAGATTTCGATATGGTCAGTCATGTATCGGCATTTGATACTGACGCCAAAGGCAAGCCATCTGCGACTCGCGTCCATATCGAACCGGGTATTACTATACCTGTTGGAAATACTTGGGGAACGTGGACAACTGAAGCTCGACTACTTGGTACATACTACCAGCAAGATCTTGATGGCGTTGATACAACAAGTGACGAGTACAAAGATTTAGAAGAATCGGTAAGTCGAGTTATCCCTGAATTTCGAAGCCATGCCGGTATCATTCTTGAGCGTGATACCGTTATCGTTGGTAACTACACTCAAACACTCGAGCCACAGGTTCAGTATTTGTATGTACCAGAGCAAGATCAAAGTGATATTGGCTTGTACGACACTACACTATTACAAACAGATTATTACGGCTTATTTAGAAGTCGTAAATATAGTGGCGTAGACCGTATTGCTTCAGCAAACCAAATCAGCTACGGCGCCTCATCTCGTTTCTTTGATGATGAATATAAAGAGCGCCTCAATATCTCTTTCGGTCAAATTTTTTATATCGACAAAGATACAAAACAGACTTTAGACAACGACGATTCAGGCAAAAAAACTAATTACTCGTCTTGGGCTATTGAAATGGATTTCAACTATGATGACTACCTGTTCTACCATGGTGGCGTGCAATACGATATCGATACTACTGCAATGCAACTTGCAAACAGCACATTAGAATATCGCTTCGCAGGCGGTTACATACAAACCAACTACCGCTATGTAACAGAAGAGTACATAAATGAAACTGTAGATTTTGACGTATCATCCATAACAAGAGATGGTATTTCGCAAGCGGGTTTACTTGGTTCCTACCAAATTTCACCGAAATGGAGCACCAGTGCTCAATATTTCTATGACTTAACCACACAAGAAGATCTAGAGTGGTTAGCTCGTTTAAACTATAGATCGGATTGTTGGTACATCGGCTTTACCTATAGTAACCGTTTGACAAATAACATTAGTGACCCGAATACCACACCTGAATACGAAAACAACTTCAGTGTGAACTTCGGTATTGTTGGCTTTGGTACCAATATCGGATCTGATTCCGGCGCTATTGGTGATAGCAGTTCAGATAACTCTTTGAGCTACGGTCGCCCATTCTTCTTAAATAACTAATTTTCTTTATTGATAAAACGTCAGTAAATTTAAAGGATTACACATGACATTGTGGAAACGCACATTAATTGCTATCGCAGCGACTTGTACTTTATCAACAAGCTTTGCAGCGCCAGTCGAGCTAGACAGCGTAAAAGTTATCGTTAACGAAGGCGTTATCTTACAAAGCGACATCGATGCCTCGATAAAGACGCTGCGCGCAAACGCTAAGAAAAGCGGGCAAACATTGCCATCGCAAGATGTGCTCAATGAGCAAGTACTAGAAAAACTGATCATCGATACTATTCAAACTCAAGAAGCAGAACGTATCGGTGTTCGTATTGATGATGCTCGACTTGATCAAGCAATTGAAGGTATCGCTAAAGACAACAACCAAACGGTAGAACAACTTACCGCATCGGTTGCTGAAGAAGGCCTTAGCTACAATGCATTTCGAGAGCAAGTAAGAAAAGAAATTGCGGCAAGTGAGGCTCGCAATGCTCTAGTTCGCCGTCGTATTAACATCCTTCCTGCAGAGGTCGATAACCTAGCGGATATCTTAGCGCAAGAGACTAACGCAACCGTTCAATACAAGATTGGACACATTCAACTTCGCTTCAATGATGACCAAACCAAAGAAGAGCTAGAAGCCCAAGCTAAAGAACTTGTCGAAGAACTGAACTCAGGCAAAGATTTCAGCACCATGGCATATACTTACTCTAAGGGTCCTAAAGCGCTGCAAGGTGGTGATTGGGGTTGGATGCGTAAAGAAGAGATGCCAACCATTTTTGCTGACCAGATCAAAATGCAAAATAAAGGCAGCATCATCGGTCCTTTCCGTAGCGGTGTAGGTTTCCACATTCTAAAAATTGAAGATGTGAAAGGCTTAGAAACCGTAGCAGTAACGGAAGTGAATGCTCGTCATATCTTGATTAAGCCAACCGTAATCTTGAGTGACGATGGCGCGAAAGAACAACTTGAAAAGATCACGCGCCGCGTAAACGCAGGTGAAGCGAGCTTTGGCGACCTTGCACAGCAATACAGCCAAGATCCAGGTTCTGCAGTACAAGATGGTGAGCTAGGCTACCAAACACCAGATTTGTATGTACCAGAATTCAAACACCAAGTAGAAACGCTACCAGAAGGCAAAATCAGTGCGCCATTCAAAACCGTACACGGTTGGCACATTGTTGAAGTACTAGACCGTCGCGAAGTCGACCGTACCGATTCAGCTTTGAAAAACAAAGCTTACCAAATTCTATTTAACCGTAAATTCAACGAAGAAGCTGGTGCTTGGCTACAAGAAGTAAGAGCAAGTGCCTTTGTTGAGATGGTTGAGGACGACCAAGATGACAACAACTAAACGTATTGTCATAACCGCAGGTGAACCAGCAGGGATAGGCCCAGATTTAACTTTGGCTCTATCTCAAGAAAGTTGGCCTCATCAACTCGTGGTTTGTGCTGATAAAACACTGCTATCCGAGCGAGCTAAAATTCTTGGTATCGAAGTCGATCTTCTGGACTACGATGCAAATGCAGCTAAGCAACCGCAACGCGCTGGCACACTGGTAGTGAAACACGTTCCACTTGCTGAAACGGCAGTTGCAGGTCAACTCAATGAGGCTAATGGTCATTACGTATTAAATACTTTAGAAACCGCAGCAATTGGCTGTATGAATGATGAATTTGATGCTATTGTCACCGGCCCCGTTCACAAGGGTGTAATTAACCGAGCTGGCGTTGCTTTTAGCGGCCATACCGAGTTCTTTGCAGAGAAGTCCAATACACCACTGGTGGTGATGATGTTGGCAACTGAAGGGCTGCGTGTTGCGCTAGTAACAACGCACATCCCACTAGCTTATGTATCTCAAGCTGTGACCGAAGACAGATTAGAGCAAATTATTGCTATTCTAAATAAAGACTTGGTTGAAAAATTTGCTATTGAGAAACCAACTATCTATGTGTGTGGCTTGAATCCACATGCTGGTGAAGATGGTTGTTTAGGGCGTGAAGAGATTGAAACCATCACCCCGACGCTAGAAAAAATTCGCCAAGAAGATGGCATCAATTTAGTTGGCCCATTGCCAGCAGACACCATCTTTAATGAAAAATATTTGCAAGATGCAGATGCTGTTTTAGGTATGTATCACGACCAAGTACTCCCGGTATTGAAATACAAAGGGTTTGGTCGCTCAGTGAACATCACGCTTGGCTTACCGTTTATTCGCACATCAGTCGACCACGGTACCGCCTTAGACTTGGCAGGGAAAGGCCAAGCCGATACAGGGAGCTTTAGAACAGCGCTCACGCACGCCATTGAATTAGTAGAGAAAAAGCAATGAGAAATGATGTCCACTTAGGGCACAAAGCGCGTAAACGTTTTGGTCAAAACTTCCTTAACGATCCATACATTATTGATGGCATCGTATCGAGCATTAACCCACTACCAGGTCAAAACCTAGTAGAGATCGGCCCAGGCCTTGGCGCAATTACTGAGCCGGTAGGTAAGCTTGTCGATAAATTTACTGTTATCGAATTGGATAGAGACCTTGCAGAACGTCTTCGTAACCACCCGGACCTAGCAGATAAGCTGACGATCCACGAAGGTGATGCGATGAAGTTCGACTTCGAGCAACTTGTTAAACCAAACAATAAGCTTCGTATCTTTGGTAACTTGCCATACAACATCTCGACACCGCTGATGTTCCACCTTTTTGAATTCCATAAAGACATCCAAGACATGCACTTTATGCTACAAAAAGAAGTAGTGAACCGCTTAGCTGCAGGCCCTGGTAGCAAAGCATACGGTCGTCTGACGGTAATGGCTCAATACTACTGTAAAGTCACACCAGTACTGGAAGTACCACCAACGGCTTTCGTTCCGCCACCGAAGGTAGATTCTGCAGTTGTGCGTCTTCAGCCATATGAAGTGCTGCCTTACCCGGCTAAAGACCTAAAGTGGCTAGATCGTGTATGTCGTGAAGGCTTTAACCAACGTCGTAAAACCGTTCGTAATTGCTACAAGAGTTTGATTGATAAGGACGTATTGGAAGAGCTTGGCATCAACCCAAGCATGCGCCCTGAGAACCTAACACTCGAACAGTTTGTCGATATGGCAAACTGGTTGTACGACAGTCACAACGCTGACAAATAAATAAAAAAGGCTCCTACACTTCGGTTAGGAGCCTTTTTTATGTAATACTTTAATTACATTAAGTATATCAACAACAAAAGGTGCGAATATGGATATATCTACGCCTTGTATCAAATGCCAAGTTCACTCTAAGTACATAGAAGAACAATCTGAGCCAACGAAGAACCGTTATGTCTTCGCCTACATCATTACTATCAAAAACCTGAGTAAAAGTACGGTTCAACTCATATCACGTCGTTGGTTAATTACCGACTCTAACGGTAAGCAACTGACGATTGAAGGCGATGGCGTGGTTGGTCAGCAACCGATTATCGAGTCCAATGACGAATACACTTACACCAGTGGTACTGTTATCGAAACACCCGTGGGTGTCATGCAAGGTCACTATGTGATGACCGATAACAAGGGCATCGATTTTATTGCCGAAGTTGACCCATTCAGACTCGCAATCCCTAATATTCTTAATTAGCCGTACATCCGTATCTACAGGAAATTATTGTGTCGAATTACATTGTCGGAGACATCCAAGGGTGCTTCGACGAACTTCAAGGACTACTTGAAAAAATTAACTTTGATAAACACCAAGATACTTTATGGGTCGCCGGAGACTTAGTTGCTCGAGGCCCTAAATCATTGGAGACGTTACGCTTTATTCGTAACCTTGGTGACGCAGCTAAGGTTGTATTAGGCAACCACGACTTACATCTTCTGGCGGTGTCCTTAGGACTATTTCCAGCGAAACCAAAAGATAAGACTCAAGCGATTCTTGATGCTGAAGATCGTGAACTGCTAATCGAATGGTTAAGACAACAGCCTTTGCTTCAAGAACACCCAGAGTTCGTGATGTGCCATGCGGGTATCTCACCGCAGTGGAATCTAGAAAGAGCACGTGTTGAAAATCGAGAGATCGTATCCTTGTTAAAGTCCGATAAATGGCAATGGCTAATCGAAAACATGTACAGTAACGCGCCTGATTTATGGCATCAGGATTTACATGATATTGAGCGCTATCGCTATGCGATCAATAGCCTGACAAGAATGCGTTTCTGTTTTGAAGATGGCCGTCTCGACATGGCATGTAAGCTACCACCGAATGAGATTACCGATGAACCATTAGTGCCATGGTTTGACCTTCCGCAACGCATAAAGCTCGATAAAACCGTTGTTTTTGGACACTGGGCTGCGCTTGAAGGCTATAACGGAAAAGACGTAATTGGACTTGATACTGGATGCGTCTGGGGAGGTGAATTGACAATTCTTCGCTGGGAAGATAAACAGTTTTTCACTCAGAAAGCGCTATAAAGATACGAGAAACTTGCGCTACCTTGGTAGGGTAACGCAAGCATTTTTCAGAGACTAGCTATTGATAACCACAGTTAACGCTCGAGAATCACAAACTCCATGTTGTGTTTGTTTTTCTCGTCAGCTTGATAGCTCTCGTTAAAGCTCTGCTTCCAACCTTCACCCCAGTCAGGAAATTGTGTATCTCCATCGACGGCGAAATCGATGTAAGTCAGATACAACTTGTCCGCTTTAGGTAAGCAGCTCTCATAAATAGAGCCGCCACCAATGATCATCACCTCTTCAACATCACTGAGTAGCTCTAGAGCCTGTTCAATAGAAGTTACCGTCGTTACACCTTCAATCTTTAAACTCTCATCACGGCTGATTACGACATTCAACCGACCCGGCAAAGGGCGTCCAATAGAATCGTAGGTCTTACGTCCCATCACGACTGGTTTACCCATAGTCGAGCGTTTAAACCATGCAAAATCCGCAGGTAAATGCCAAGGCATCTGATTGTCTTTACCAATTATACGGTTGTTTGCCATTGCCGCTATCATGCTGATGATCATAAATCGAAAGTCCTGTCCCTAAAAAGAAAATTAACGCTAAACGATAGGTCTACGGCGATAGAATAACAGCCCTGGCACAGCTAAGCCAACCGCCAACCCTGCGATAATGAACATCGATTTTAAAAAGTTCTCCATCAACATTGCCAACAACTCAGGCGTGTAGCCTGCCCTGTTAATCTCCACCATCGCAATCATCGCCTTGAAGGCGAACACACCTGGCACCATAGGAATTAGAGCTGCAACCGTAAACACCTTCGGATGTGCTAACAGTTTATGTGACCAATGAACCCCTATCATACCAACCACGGTTGCGGCGAAGAACGTCGCCCATTCGATTGGAATACCAAAGTGCATCATCAGATACCGGCTACCATGACCGATAGAACCACCGAGTGCACAATAAATTAAAGCACGTTGCGGAACGTTAAACACCAATGCAAACCCAACCGCAGGAATAGCGGCGAAAAACATATCGTTGAGCAGACCTAAAAACAGTTCGAAAATACTCATTAGCTTGCCCACCCCCAAACATCTGATAGACTCATCGCCGCGACAATGCCCAAGCACGTCGCCAGAGTTAATAAGCTGGCCATGGTAAAGCGCGCTAACCCCATATTAATATGGCCTTTAAGCATATCAGCGACGGAGTTAATCAGAGGAAAACCAGGTACTAACATTAATACAGATGAAGCCATCACGATCGTGGGTTGGCCGCCAATATTGTAAAGTACGGCTTGAGCTGAAATGGTCGTGGTAACGAATGCTGTGATAGCAAAGTTTAATAGCGGATTGAAATGGCGGTGCCCAATCTCTTGCCTGACGATCATACCGCAAGCTGAAGCAATAAAAGTCATCATGAAGACTTGCCAGTCTCCGCCCGCAAGGTGGCTAAAAGAGGCGCACGACAACCCTATCATCACAACCACTAACCAACGGTTGTAGCGCTCGGGGCTGATGTTTTGAATCTTTTTATACGCCAAATCATAATCGAGAATTCCCTTCTCCATCATGATGCAAATGCGTTGAATGTCGGTGATAACCTGCATGTTAATGCCACGATCAGCACAACTTCGAGTAGTGGTAATACAGTGATCATCCATTACGGTAGTTACAACAAGCGCATTGGCTGACAGTGCGACTTCAACCTCATTCACCCCACAAGCAATACCGATGCGACGCATGATATCGCCGACCAGTGTGCTCTCTGCCCCGTGCGCCAATAACATTTGTCCTGATTGAGCGACGAGTCTTGAGATCGCTCTTTGCTTTGATGCCATGATTTCCTTCCCATAGGCGTTAATTATCTAAAGATAAATTTTGCATAAAAAACAGTAAGACGTCATGATTTAGATACAAAAAAACCGCAATTTTCATTGCGGTTTAATAAAACTATCAGTGTACTTGTAAGAAGCGACCGATGCGTTATGAGAAACTAAGAGGATTAGTCACGAACATAGATAACATGGCCGTCATCCTCTTCGTCATCCCAATCGTCCCAATCGTCGTCATCTTCAGTAACGACATTCTTACCGCTCATCGCATCTTTATGGTAGTCATCCCACATAAAGTCTACTTTTTCTTCTTCTTCAACTTCTACAACTTCGCGAGGTAGGTTTTCCATAAACTCACCAAGTTTGAAGCAAAGATCTTTGGTGCCGATTTTATTCACAGCAGAGATCTTGAAGTACTCGCCTTCCCAACCCAAAGCATCGATGATTTCTTGAATCTTTTCGTCTGCTTCGTCTTCTGGCATTAGGTCAACTTTGTTGAACACTAACCAACGAGGTTTCTGTGAAACTTTTTCACTGTATTGCTCAAGCTCATCGATGATCGTTAGTGCATTCTGAATAGGATCGGATTGATCGATCGGCATAATGTCGATCATATGCAGCAGAACACGACAACGCTCAAGGTGCTTAAGGAAGCGAATACCAAGGCCAGCGCCATCAGCAGCGCCTTCGATTAGACCTGGGATATCGGCAACAACGAAGCTCTTTTCAGGGACAACACTTACCACACCCAAGCTTGGGATCAAAGTAGTGAACGGGTAATCAGCCACTTTTGGTTTCGCAGCAGATACTGCACGAATAAAAGTAGATTTACCTGCGTTTGGTAGGCCAAGCATACCAACGTCAGCTAATAGAAGAAGCTCTAAACGCAGTTCACGAACTTCGCCTTTAGTACCCATTGTCTTTTGACGAGGAGCGCGGTTAACAGACGATTTAAAACGCGTGTTACCAAGACCGTGCCAACCACCTTTACCAACCATTACTTTCTTGCCGTGTTCAGCAACTTCAGCAACGATTTCGTTGGTGTGGATATCAACTGCACGCGTACCAACTGGTACTTTCAGCGTAATGTCTTTACCACGTTTACCAGTACAGTTACCGCCGCGACCATTCTCGCCACGCTCTGCATTGTAAAAACGTTGGAAACGGTAATCGATCAGTGTGTTTAAGTTCTCATCCGCTTGGATGTAAACATCACCGCCGTCACCACCGTCGCCGCCATCAGGACCACCTTTAGCGACGAATTTTTCGCGCCAAAAGCTAACTGTACCATTACCGCCATCACCGGCTTCTATTTTTACTACCGCTTCATCAACGAATTTCATTTTTTAACTCCGCACTTACGTTGCGTTACCACTCATCAAGGAGTGATATAAATTCTAGCAGATCCGTGTTTAGATCGATCACCTAAGATCTAGGCCGACCTGCAACCAAGGAACAAATAAGGAGAGGTTCTTTGCTTCTTATTTCTTAAAAACAAACGGCTTCTTAAAAACTAATCTGTTTATCAAAAAATAAAACGGCTTCTCAAAACCAAAACAAGAGCGTCTGCTTTTTTATTCTTGCTATAAATAAAAAACCCTGCCGAATCGGCAGGGCTTTTGAATTCAGCTTGAAAGCTAATAAAATAATCTAGTTAAAGATTAAATTACTCAGCTTCGATGCTTACAAACTTACGGTTTTTAGGACCTTTAACAGCAAATTTCACTTTACCTTCAGTAAGAGCGAAAAGAGTGTGGTCTTTACCGATGCCAACGTTTGTGCCAGCGTGGAACTTAGTACCACGTTGACGAACGATGATGTTACCTGCAAGAACAGATTCACCACCAAAACGCTTAACACCAAGACGTTTGCTTTCTGAATCGCGGCCGTTATTAGTAGAACCGCCAGCTTTTTTATGTGCCATTGTTAAACTCTCCTAATACTTAAGCGTTAATGCCAGTGATTTTCACTTCAGTGAACCACTGACGGTGACCAGCTTGCTTACGCGAGTGCTTACGACGACGGAACTTAACGATTTTTACTTTATCGCCACGACCGTGTTGTACTACTTCTGCAGTAACCTTGCCACCTTCAACAAGAGGTGCACCAACAGCGATTTCTTCGCCGTTAGCAACAAGAAGAACTTTATCAAATTCAACAGTTGCACCAGTTTCAACGTCTAATTTCTCTAAACGAAGTGTTTGACCTTCGCTTACTCGGTGTTGTTTGCCACCAGATTGGAAAACAGCGTACATATTTTACTCCGCTTTTTCCGCACAGCCTATGGTTGTTAATTGTACAACTCGGGTGTGCGCTAAACTAATCAATAGGGCGCAGATTCTACGGGAATCATGGCGCTATGACAAGCCATATTTTTAAAAAATTGGCGAAAACCTGTTCGCCAAAGAAAAGTGCGGCAATCATGCCCTTTAGCGATGTATTAATCAACGTTTTTTAGTGTATTATTCAACAATTAAATACAACGTATAAGCCTTACAGGGTCTAACTTCAGCCGGATGAACAATGGATTTTAAAGCTATCCAAACGCTTACTGCCAATGATATGGCAAAAGTGAATGAAACAATTCAAGCCCAACTTAATTCTGACGTAAGTTTAATCAACCAGCTTGGTTTTTATATCGTTAGCGGTGGTGGCAAACGCCTACGCCCTTTGCTTGCTCTTTTATCTGCTCGCGCACTTGGTTATCAAGGTGAAGCTCATATCACCTCTGCAGCCTTTATCGAGTTTATTCACACCGCAACCCTGCTTCACGACGATGTTGTCGATGAATCGGACATGAGACGCGGTAAAGCGACGGCCAATGCCGCTTTTGGTAATGCCGCTAGCGTTTTGGTGGGTGACTTTATCTACACACGCTCATTCCAAATGATGACAACGCTAGGATCTTTAAAGATCCTTGAGCTAATGAGTGAAGCGGTAAACGTGATTGCCGAGGGTGAAGTTCAACAATTAATGAACTGCAATAACCCAGACACCACAGAAGAAAGCTACATGCAGGTGATCTACTCTAAGACTGCTCGTTTGTTCGAAGCTGCGACCCAAATCGGTGCGATTCTTACTGAGTCATCACCAGAGATCGAAACAGCAATGCAGAACTATGGTAAATACCTAGGCACCGCTTTCCAACTGATTGACGATGTGATGGATTACACTGCAGATGGTAAAGAGATGGGTAAAAACGTTGGTGACGATCTAGCCGAAGGCAAACCAACACTGCCTCTACTTTACGCAATGCATAATGGCTCTCCTGAACAAGCAAGCATGATTCGTGAAGCGATTGAGAAAGCGAACGGCATGGAACGTCTTGACGATATTATGGCTGTAATGAAAGAGACAGGCTCTTTAGAGTACACAACAAATAAAGCCTACGAAGAGGCCGATAAAGCCATCGCTGAGCTTTCTGTACTTCCTGACTCAGAATATAAGCAAGCGCTAACCACGCTCGCACACTTAGCTGTTAAACGCAGTAAGTAAGCAGGTTAATAGACAACTCGCTTCTAGCTTCTATATAAATAACAAAAAGAGCCTCAGGGCTCTTTTTTTTGGTTTTCAACAAATATTTGTAGGTGAGCCAAATTCAATATCGACTGGCTTCTAATGATAACGGCAGTTGTGCTTCAATCTCTTCAAGCTCTTCCATTGGCACCGCGTACTGCTCATGCCCGTTGTAAGTCTCTACTAGCGCGTACTGCTCTTGCTCATCAATTACCAATACTTTTCCTAAGTGCCCCAAATATTCGACATTCATACCCTTCTGAACAGTAGCCATAACATTTACCTTCACATTAATTGTAAAGCTAAATACGAGTAGCTTGAACTTCAGGATCAAAAAAGCCGATCATAATGACCGGCCCTTATTAATTAGCTTAAGTCTGAGTTAAATAGCGTTTTGCTTATTTAGCGAATTCAACACCAATCTCGATGTCGCCATTTAGCGTTTCAAGCATGCTATCTAAAGCGTTACGTTCGAAGTCGCTCAGTTCACCGTAGCTAAGGATCGCTTCAGCGCCCTCTTTGCCTAGTTTAACTGGCTGTGCGAAGAATGGAGCGTGCTCGCCTTCACCTTCAACGTATGCACATTCAATCACGTTTTCTTCACCTTGAAGTGCTTTAACTAGTGCAAGACCGAAACGACAAGCCGCTTGACCCATAGACAGTGTCGCACTGCCGCCGCCAGCTTTAGCTTCTACTACTTCCGTACCTGCATTTTGGATGCGAGTCGTTAGCGCTGCAATTTCTTCATCAGTGAACTCTACGCCTTCAACTTGAGAAAGTAGAGGAAGAATCGTTACGCCTGAGTGACCACCGATAACAGGAACACGGATGTCGCCTGGATCTTTGTCTTTTAGTTCAGCAACGAACGTTTCAGAACGAATCACATCAAGAGTCGTAATACCGAATAGGCGACGCTTGTCGTAAACGCCCGCTTTCTTAAGTACTTCAGCAGCGATTGGCACTGTTGTGTTTACTGGGTTAGTAATGATACCAACACAAGCAGTAGGACAAGTAACTGCGATTTTCTCTGCAAGAGACTTAACAATGCCAGCGTTCACATTGAAAAGATCCGCACGATCCATACCAGGCTTACGAGCAACACCTGCTGAAATAAGTACAACATCCGCACCTTCTAGTGCTGGTGTTGGATCTTCACCCGCGTAACCTTTGATCGAAACAGGCGTTGGGATATGGCTAAGATCGGCAGCAACACCCGGTGTTACCGGAGCGATGTCGTAAAGTGCAAGATCTGAACCAGCAGGTAGGCGGTTCTTAAGTAGTAGGGCTAGGGCTTGACCGATGCCACCAGCGGCACCAATAACAGCTACTTTCATTGTTATTCTCCTTGAGAGCTTTCTCTTATAGATTCTTTGTAGGGTAATTCTTGAGCTAAATCTAAGTTAAAAAACTATATTAATCACAAAGTGATTACAATCAATTAACGCTAGCTTTGCGACTTCGCGCAAGTCAATAAAACCGTGCTACACAGCAAGTTCGCATTATGGCGATAATCGACTGAAATAACAAAATAAGTCGTCGCAAATAACACATTATTCCATTAAATATTTACAGTGATATGACTAACAAATTACAGGGATGTTTTGGCTAAAATTGAATATGTATGCGAGAATATGCAAACATCTTTGTTAATGAATAAGAATGACATATGCGCAATACAGAAAAGCAAGACAACTTAGTTCGTGCATTTAAAGCCTTACTAAAAGAAGAACGTTTTGGCTCACAAGGCGAAATTGTGGATGCCCTAAAACACGAAGGTTTTGAAAGCATCAACCAGTCTAAAGTCTCGCGTATGTTAACCAAGTTTGGTGCCGTTCGAACTCGTAACGCAAAAATGGAGATGGTTTACTGTCTTCCTGCTGAGCTTGGTGTTCCGACCGTTTCTAGCTCTCTAAGAGAATTAGTACTAGATATTGACCACAACAATGCATTGGTGGTGATACACACAGGTCCTGGTGCGGCTCAGCTGATTGCGCGTTTATTAGACTCACTAGGTAAGTCGGAAGGCATACTGGGCGTAGTCGCAGGTGATGATACTATCTTCATTACCCCAACGTTATCGGTTACCACTAAGCAACTGTTTGATTCAGTGTGCGAACTGTTTGAATACGCAGGATAATTGATCTCTGTTTCATAATTATCAACCTTACTGTTGGATCACGAGTATCTATTTGCTTCGTGATCCAAATCACATCCTAGAATATCCATACCTCCCTTCCAAAATCACACTAAACCATTGATTTTAAAAAACTCAGTAGCAAATCAAACACGAGATCCAGACATCATTTGTTAGATTTTTCAGCTATATCTTTTAACATTCGAGTAATTTTCTGCCAATTTTTGATATTATTCAGCCACTTTTTCATCACATGGATTGAAAAAGGTGCCGTTTCCAAATAGGAAACTCCTGAAGCAACTACACTTGTTTCAGGGTTAATAATGAATAAAGGAAGGGAAATTCATGGCATTTACCAAACTTATTAAAGTTGGTGCTATTGCAGCTGCTGTAATGGGCGCTGGCGCTGTTAACGCTCAAGAGTTCATCACGATTGGTACTGGTTCAGTGACGGGTGTTTACTACCCAACTGGTGGTGCGATTTGTAAACTAGTGAACAAGGGCCGCAAAGACCACAACATTCGTTGTTCTGTAGAATCTACTGGTGGTTCAATCTACAACGTTAACACCATCCGTGCTGGTGAACTAGATTTCGGTGTTGTTCAATCGGACTGGCAATACCACGGCTACAACGGTACAAGTAAGTTCAAAGATCAGGGCGAATACAAGAAACTTCGCGCTATGTTCTCGCTACATACAGAACCGTTCAACATCATCGCTCGTACTGATGCTGGCATCAACAATGTGTCTGACCTAGCAGGTAAGCGTGTAAACATTGGTAACCCAGGTTCTGGTGACCGTGCAACTATGGGTGTTGTAATGGACGCTATGGGCTGGACTAACGACAGCTTCAAGCTTGCTTCTGAACTTAAAGGTTCTGAGCGTTCACAAGCACTTTGTGATAACAAGATTGATGCATTCATCTACATGGTTGGTCACCCGAACGGATCAATCAAAGAAGCAACAACGTCTTGTGATGCAAAACTGGTTTCAGCAACAGGTCCACAGATCGACAAGATCGTAGCTGAAAACCCATACTACGCTTACAGCACAGTTCCTGCTGGTATGTACCGCGGTACTGACGCTGACGTAAACAGCTTCGGTGTTGCAGCTACTATGGTAACAACTTCAGACGTTTCTGAAGAAGTTGCATACAACGTTGCTAAGGCAGTATTTGAAAACTTTGACACTTTCAAACGCCTACACCCAGCATTTGCTAACCTGAAAAAAGAAGACATGGTTAAAGCGGGTATCTCTATCCCTCTTCACCCAGGCGCAGCAAAATACTACAAAGAAGTGGGCCTTCTAAAGTAACTCTACTTTAAGCCTACTACACCAATAAGGAGGCTAGCCCTCCTTATTGGCTTTTCACGTTTTATAAAAATAATTTAAGTGAAAAGAACAGCCCTTTAAGTTTCTCCAATTTGGCGGACTTACCTTCGTATCAAGCCTAAGACAAAGACGAGCAAAAAACGCATTTCCCTATCCATTCACTACACTAGATAGGAAAGAAATAACGTCTCGTTGTTCGTAAGAAAGGCAGACCATCAATAATAAGGATAAAGTACATGACGCAGACAACATCACCGTCTCCAGATGTGCAAGAAATGGTGGCACAATCAGACACTGGTGCGCGTAGCCCTCGCGGTATCCAAGGCCGTATTTTATGGTTTGTGCCTCTATGTTGGTCACTGTTCCAACTTTGGTATGCATCTCCGCTGCCGTTCATTTTTAACTTCGGAATTTTAAACGACACTGAAGCTCGAGCAATTCACCTTACCTTTGCTATTTTCCTAGCATTTACCGCTTATCCAGCAATGAAGAACTCGCCGCGGGACTATATCCCGGCAGTCGACTGGGTATTAGCGCTTGTAGGTAGTTTTTCAGCTTCTTATATCTATATTTTCTACACTGAACTTGCCGGTCGTTCTGGTGCTCCCACAACATTTGATATTGTTGCAGCGGTGTTCGGTATGGTTCTACTGCTTGAAGCAACACGACGCGCTTTAGGTCCACCTCTTATGGTTGTGGCGGCAGTATTCCTACTTTACACCTTTGGTGGCCCTCACATGCCAGACGTTATTGCCCACAAAGGTGCGAGCCTGAACAAGGCAATGTCGCACCTGTGGCTAACAACTGAGGGGGTATTCGGTGTAGCGCTTGGCGTATCAACGTCATTCGTATTCTTGTTTGTACTGTTTGGTGCAATGCTAGAGCGCGCGGGTGCTGGTGCTTACTTCATCAAGGTTGCATTCTCTCTGCTTGGTCACATGAAAGGCGGCCCAGCGAAAGCAGCCGTTGTGGCGTCTGGTTTATCTGGTCTGGTATCAGGTTCTTCGATTGCAAACGTTGTTACCACAGGTACCTTTACTATCCCGCTAATGAAGCGTGTTGGTTTCCCGGGCACAAAAGCAGGTGCAGTAGAAGTAGCAGCTTCAACCAACGGTCAGCTTACACCACCTATCATGGGTGCTGCGGCATTCTTGATGGTTGAGTATGTGGGCATCTCGTATGTAGAAGTAATCAAGGCGGCGCTATTGCCAGCTCTGATCTCTTATATCGCTTTGATTTACATTGTTCACCTAGAAGCATGTAAAGCGGGTATGACTGGCCTACCTCGTCGTCACACGCCAACCATCGTACAAAGCCTACTGTCTTTCACCGGTACCATTTTAGGTCTATGTGTTATCAGTGCCGCGGTTTACTACGGTGTGGGTTGGACGAAAGATGTATTTGGCGAAGCAGCAACACCAATCGTTACTGTGGCGCTATTAATCGCTTATGTTGCTCTGGTTCGCGTATCAGCAAAATACGCAGCTGAAGGCGGCATGGAGATCGATGCGGATCTAAAGGAAGTTCCAGATCCAGGCCCAACGATTAAATCAGGTTTACACTTCCTACTGCCTATCGTAGTGCTAGTTTGGTGTCTGACGGTTGAACGTTTCTCACCTGGTTTATCTGCCTTCTGGGCCACAGTGTTCATGATCTTCATCTTGATCACCCAGCGTCCTTTGATGACTCTGATGAACAAATCAGACGATCTTGCAGAGCAAACCAAAGCTGGTTTCGTTGACCTAGCAGAGAGCTTAGTTTCAGGCGCGCGTAACATGATCGGTATCGGTGTCGCGACAGCGGCTGCTGGGACTGTTGTAGGTGTGGTGACGCTAACGGGTATCGGTCTAGTAATGACGGACTTCGTTGAGTTTATCTCAGGCGGTAGCATCATTCTTATGTTGCTATTCACTGCAGTAATCAGCTTGATCTTAGGTATGGGCTTACCAACCACAGCAAACTACATCGTTGTATCAACGCTGATGGCGCCGGTAATCGTTACTCTGGGCGCTGCGCACGGTCTTATTATCCCACTGATTGCGGTGCACTTATTCGTGTTCTACTTCGGTATTCTTGCGGATGATACACCTCCGGTAGGTCTCGCGGCGTTTGCAGCAGCGGCAATTGCGAAATCAGATCCGATTCGTACTGGTATCCAAGGCTTCACCTATGATATCCGTACCGCAATTCTACCTTTCATGTTCATCTTCAATACTCAACTACTACTGATGGGCATTGATTCTTGGTGGCACTTAGCACTGACTATCTTCTCATCTGTGACTGCGGTACTTATCTTCGCAGCTGCAACACAAGGTTGGTGGTTCACGAAGAACAAGTGGTGGGAAACGGTGCTGCTTATTGCATTAACCTTCACTTTCTTCCGCCCTGGCTTCTGGTGGGACATGATTTACCCAGAGAAAGTTCTTTCACCTGGAGTTGAGATTGCTCAAATCACGGAAAAGCTGGATGTGGGACAATCACTTGAACTTAGAGTGGGTGGCGAAAACTTAGAAGGTGACTATTCTGAAAAGACAGTTCGCCTGCCGTTTGAAGATTCTGCGACCTCAAGTGAAGATCGTATTGCCTCTATGGGTCTAATGCTGACTGAATCAGAAGGCAAGATGATTGTTGATATGGTTGAGTTCGGTAGCCCAGCAGAAGCGGCTGGTATTGATTTCGATTGGGAAATCAAATCCGTTATCCAAGATGCAGATCGACCAATGAAAGAGTGGGTATTCTTACCAGCTCTGATCATTTTGATTGGTTTAGCGATGAACCAAAGAAGACGTGCTCGTAAGGATGAGATTAGCGCGTAATGGATAAGGCTGAGTAGTGCTTAGCGCTATTTGGCTTTATTACATGGAAAGGATAATTACAGTGCTAAGTGAAAGCTTAGCGCTGATTAAAAAGAGACGAATACATGTATAAACAAATCCTTGTTCCTGTTGATCTTAATGACAAAGGCTTTTCTGATAAGGCAGTCGAACTGGCGGTATGGCACGCAAAACACAGCAATGCTGAAATCCACATTCTGAACGTACTACCAGGCATTCACATGTCGATGGTGGCGTCTTACTTCCCGAAAGATGCAGCGAACCAAATGAAGCTTGATGTTAAAAATCAGCTGAAAGAGTTTGCCGACAAACACATCGACGATGAAGTGGTTTACAAAGTTCATGTTGCTGAGGGTAAAACCTACGCGACGATTCTTGATTACGCAGAAAAGCTTGGCGCCGACCTTATCGTGATGCCTAGCCATAAGCGTTCAAAAATCGACAAAGTGGTACTTGGCTCGGTTGCAAGCAAAGTAGTACAGAACTCACCAATCAATGTATTGGTGGTTAAACCGCAAGGTTAAGTCATTTAATCGACACACAATCTAAAAAGGTTGGCCTACAGGCCAACCTTTTTTGTTTTAATTCATGCTACATAGCTTTAGAGTCAATTCACTATGTTTTGCGGGCTACCCGCAATAAAGCCTTCAATATTATCCATTAAGATATCAGACAGTTTTTGAATCGAGCTGTCGCTGCCCCACGCCACATGTGGAGTGAGTAATAAGTTCGGTAAGTGGCTATTAGCCAATAGTGGATTTGAGTTGTCGGCTGGCTCTTGTATAAACACATCCATACCTGCGCCTGCAATCTCATGTTTTTTCAAAGCCTCAACTAGGGCTTGTTCATCTACTAGACCTCCGCGCCCGGCATTAATTAATACCGCGCTCGATTTCATCATTGTGAGTTCTCGCTCTGAAATCAGATTTTGGGTCGCGTCAGTCAATGGGCAATGTAGACTGATCGCATCCGCTTGCTTCAATACCGTATCAAAAGGTAGATACCCTTCTCGACAAGACTCTGCTCCTTTTCGCTCGGCAAACATCACCTTCATACCAATCGCTTTGGCTAACATTGCGGTGGCTTGACCTAAGCTGCCACTCCCCATCAACCCCAGTGTGCTGCCAGCCACATCTTGAATCGGATGAGTAAAGAAGCAGAACTGCTTGTCCTTTTGCCACTCACCTGCCTCAATGTCTTTGTGATAACCAACAAGGTTTCGTTTAAGTGCAAACAGCATTGCGATGACATGTTCAGGAACCGATTGAGTCGCATAACCTTGTACGTTTGTCACTGCAATGTTTTTAGATTTGCAGTATTCCACATCGACATTATTGACACCGGTCGCTGAAACCGCGATCAACTTGAGTTTTTTCGCACCAGCGAGATTCGACTCATTGAGCACTACCTTGTTAGTGATCACCACATCAGCTTCTTCAACTCGCTCTGATACTTGCTCAGGAGCTGTGAAATCATACTCTACCCATTCATGCTCAAAGCTCAGAGGCTTTAAATGAATTTGAGATGGGATAGTCGCTCTATCGAGAAACACAACATTCAGCGTTGGCATTCTTCTTCCTTGGTTAGATCTATGAATCAGTCCATTCTAAGCTTTTAGCTTTCTGTAGTCTGGAAGCTCTGGCGCAATTTCAAAGTGCTGTTCAATTTGTGGTGACGCTTGAGGGTAAAATTCACAAGGAACAAAGGCTTTGAACAGTTGGTTGTTCTCCGGATGATAGAAGCTCAGTTCACACGCATGTAAAGCTAATCTATCGCTATACTCAAAAGCTTCAGGCGTTGCATAAAACTCGTCGCCAACAATTGGGTTCCCTATTTCCATACAATGCACACGCAACTGATGAGAGCGACCGGTAATCGGCAGTAACTTCAACAAAGTGGTTTGAGTCTCTTCTTGCTCTACCACATAACGAGTCTTTGATGGCTTGCCATCATCAAAACACACTTTCTGCCTAGGGCGATTCGGCCAATCACAGATGAGTGGCAGATCAATAAGCCCTTCTTTTTCTTCTACTGCCCCCCACACTCGTGCGTAATAGAGCTTATGTGTCAGTCGATATTGGAACTGCTTCTTCAAATGCCGCTCAGCCTGCTTATGTTTAGCTAACAACATCAAGCCTGATGTCGACATATCCAACCGATGCACAACCTGAATCTCCGGAAAATCCACAACCAACCGACTCCACATACTGTCGTAGTGCTCTGGCAGTCTCCCCGGTACCGAAAGTAGGCCTGCTGGCTTGTTAACCACAAGAATATCATCATCTTGATAGACAATATCAGTCCACGGTTCACGTGGTGGTGTGTACTGTTCTAACGCCATTAGAGCCTCTTAATTGCTAGTGAATAAATAATTTACGGTTGATTCGTTTATAAATAAATACAACTTTCAACATTTTCGTACATAAAAGTTGACGACTTTACAAAACATGGTATTGATAGGGTAACGGATAATAAGAAGTCAACATCAAAGGAAAAACGATGGACAGTACGGTTAAAACCACCAACACAAAAACACCAACCTCAGCTCCCCTATCAAGTTTAATTAAGTCTCTTGGCCCAGGCGTTATGATGGCCGCAGCGGCTGTAGGTGGTTCTCACTTAGTCGCCTCAACCAAGGCGGGTGCGATTTATGGTTGGCAGCTTGCCGCTCTCATTATCCTCGTTAACGTATTTAAATATCCATTCTTCAGAGCCGGCATCCAATACACGCTAGGAACGGGTCAAAGCTTGGTGGAAGGTTACTCTAACCTAGGCCGCCCATACCTTGTGATCTTTTCGATCTTGAGTGCCATATCTGCGGTCGTGAATACCGCTGCCCTGCTATTATTCAGTGCAAGCCTACTCAGTTACTTTGTTCCTTTCGATTTAGCCACTAGCACCTTGTGCATGATCGTTTTAGCGACCTGTTTGATCATTCTGTTTGCTGGCCATTATCGTGCTCTAGATACACTATCTAAAGCGATCATGGCGATCTTAACCATCACAACCTTAGCTGCAGTCGCCATTGCTATCGGCTCTCCAGTCGAACCTGATACTGCTTTTGTTCCACCGTCGCCTTGGTCATTGGCTGCTATTGGTTTTATCGTGGTGACCATGGGTTGGATGCCTGCGCCTATCGAAATATCAAGCATCACCTCTATGTGGCTAAAAAGCCAAAAAGAGAAGCAGGAAGTAACCGCACAATCAGCGCTGTTCGACTTTAACGTTGGCTACATTGGTACGGCGCTGCTTGCTTTAGTATTCGTTGCGTTAGGCGCGCTAGTACTTCACGGTTCGGGAGTTGAACTGTCTCGCTCCGGTGTTGGCTTTACTCATCAATTGGTCGGCATCTACGCTTCGACAATTGGTGAATGGTCTCGCCCGTTAATCGCTCTTATCGCTTTCTTCTGTATCTTTGGTAGCACCATTACCGTTATCGATGGCTACTCACGCGTGCTTGCTGAATCACAACGTCTATTATTCAAAAAAGATTCAAGCCCAAGAATGCTGCAAGGCTGGATAATCATTGTCTCTATCGCGGCACTCGCGATTGTGATGTTCTTTAGCGCAGCACTGATGCCTATGCTCGATTTCGCAATGGTACTCGCGTTTGCAACAACGCCATTCTTCGCTCTGCTTAATTTCATCTTGGTCAACAAAGCTAAGCTTCCAGAAGCGCTAGCCATTGGCAGCAAACTAAAATGGTTGTCTGTAGCAGGTCTTGTTTACCTATTTGGTTTCCTAGCGGTATTTGTTTGGTGGAAGTGGTTAATGTAACCAGCTACTTGAATTGTTAATTAAGCTACAGATACAAATAAGGCCTTCATAATGAAGGCCTTATTTCGTTGAAGCATTTCGCTAATTCAAAACTAGTTGTGAGAAACCACAATCAAGCGTAATGAATCTAGCTGAACCTGAGCTTTGCTGATGTAACCGGTCAGTTCATTGATTTGAGCTTCGATTACCTCTAGCTCTTCATCACGAATATTAGGATTCACGGCTTTAAGCGCTTGTAGACGCTCTAATTCACCGTTCAGGTTAGTCTGCATATCTCGTTGAGCTTGTTCACGCACTTCTTCCACTTTAGGAAGTACGTGCGTCTCACCCGCTTCGATTAGCTTGTGAATTTCACCTTGTACCGAGTTAACTAGCTTGCTCGCTAAGTGACGGTTTACAGGGCTTAATTGACGGTTAAAGTTGTCGAACTCAACCTGAGCTGATAAGTCATTACCACGGCCATCCATCATCAAACGAATTGGCGTCTTAGGCAAGAACTGGCTGATACCGCTGCGTTTCGGCGCTTGCGCATCCACAAGGTAAACCAGCTCAAGCAGGATAGTACCCACTGGCAGCGCTTTGTTTTTCAGTAGTGATACCGCTGATGCACCAACACCTTCACTCAGTAGCAGATCGATACCGCCCTGAATCATTGGGTGTTCCCAGCTAATGAAGTTCATGTCTTCACGAGAAAGCGCAGTATCACGATCAAACGTGATGGTTGCGCCTTCGTATGGTAAGCCTGGGTAGCTTGGCACCATCATGTGCTCAGACGGCGTTACAACCAGAGCATTCTCACCCTTGTCGTCTTGGTTCAAGCCAATCGTATCGAACAGGCTTAGTGCAAACGTTACTAGGTTAGTGTCGCCGTCAGTCGAGGCAATCTTCTCTGCAATTTCATGCGCTTTGTCGCCGCCGTTTGAGTGCATTTCTAATAGGCGATCACGGCCTTTTTCTAGATCTGATTTCAGGCTTTGATTTAGCTTGGCAGACTCTTCAATCACTTCATCAAGTTGCTCAGTGTTACCAGAAGCCAGCATCTCGATAAGAACATCTGAGTACTTATCGTAAACCGTGCGACCCGTTGGACAAGTTTCCGCAAATGCATTCAGACCTTCATCGAACCAACGCGCAAGGATCGCCTGTGATGTGCCTTTTAGGTAAGGAACATGAATGTCGATATCACGCAGCTGACCGATACGGTCCAAACGGCCAATACGTTGCTCAAGCAAGTCTGGGTTGAATGGAAGATCGAACATCACAAGTTGGTTAGCGAACTGGAAGTTACGACCTTCAGAGCCGATTTCACTACAGATAAGAACCTGAGCGCCGCCCTCTTCTTGAGCAAAGTAAGCCGCAGCTTTATCACGCTCTAGAATCGACATGCCTTCGTGAAATACGGTTGCACGCACACCTTCACGCTCACGCAGTGCTTGCTCTAATTGAAGAGCCGTACTTGCACGAGAGGCGATCACTAGGATTTTCTCGCTGCGCTTGTCTTGGATCTTTTCAATCAACCAGTTAACGCGTGAGTCGAACTGCCACCAGCTTGAATCTTCACCTTCAAACTCTTGGAAGATCTCTTCTGGATACAGCATCTTCATTGCACGAGCTTCGGGAGCCATTTTGCCACCGATCATGCCAGATACACGCATTGAGGTTGTGTACTGCGTTGGAATCTCCATCGGCAGTAGGTTTACATTACGCTTAGGGAAGCCTTTGATTGCAGCACGTGTGTTTCTGAAAAGAACACGGCCAGTACCATGGCGATCCATAAGGTTATCAATCAATTCTTGGCGAGCTAACGCTTGCTCTTCTTCGCTGCTATCACCTTCGATAACGCGGAATAGAGGCTCAACATCTTGCTCAGAAAGCAGTTCCGTAATCTGGTTCTTCGCGCTGTTTTCAAGCTTCACTCCAGAGAACAATGCCGTTACTGCATCAGCAACCGGTGCGTATTGGTCTTCTTCTTCAACGAATGCTTCGTAATCGTAGAAGCGATCAGGATCAAGCAGACGCAGACGTGCAAAGTGACTCTCACGACCTAGTTGTTCAGGCGTTGCTGTTAGTAGTAGCACACCAGACGTATTTTCCGCTAAGCCTTCAACCACTTGGTATTCGCGGCTTGGTTTGTCTTGGCTCCACTCAAGGTGGTGCGCTTCATCGACAACCAACAAGTCCCACTCGCCTTCAAGTGCTTGCTCGTAGCGCTTACGGCTCTTACGTAGGAAGTCCAAAGAACACAGAACGTACTGCTGGGTATCAAACGGGTTGTCTGATTCAGCAAACGCTTCAATACAACGCTCCTCATCGAAGATAGAAAAATGCAGGTTGAAACGGCGCATCATCTCTACTAACCATTGGTGTTGTAGAGTTTCAGGAACCACAATCAGAATGCGTTCAGCACGGCCAGACAGCACCTGTTGGTGGATGATCATGCCCGCTTCGATGGTTTTACCTAGGCCCACTTCATCAGCCAGTAAAACGCGCGGAGCGTGACGACGACCCACTTCATGAGCGATGTATAGCTGATGAGGGATCAAGCCAGCACGCATACCACACAAGCCACGCATCGGGCTCTTGTGTTGTTGGTACTGGTTGCTTAGCGCACGGTAACGCAACACAAAGTTATCCATACGGTCGATTTGACCTGCGTATAGCTTATCTTGTGGCTTGTTAAAGCGGATCTGGTTGCTTAAGAAGATTTCACGCAGAGTGACTTCTGTTTCTTGGGTATCTTCGCGAGTACCTAAGTAGGTTAGCAGCCCTTTGTCTTCGATAACTTCTTCGACAGACAGAGACCAACCTTCTTGGCATTCGATGACATCGCCTACATTAAACGTTACTCGGGTTACGGGAGCATCAGTACGTGCATAAACACGGTTTTCTTCTGACGCTGCAAACATTAGTGTCACTGTGCGAGCATCCATTGCTACAACGGTACCTAAACCTAAATCGCTCTCCGTATCGCTTATCCAGCGTTGCCCCAAAGCAAATGTCATGAATCGACTACCTCAATCTTATAGTTGGAATTTGGTCTTCTTAACTGCAGTTTTAAACAAGAACATTATCGCTCCTGAACTAAAAATATAGCCAAAAATGTCTAGTTTGCAGCCACTTTTTAAGTGCGCTCTCAATAATAAATATCTCGAGAAAATGGTGCAGAAAAAGGTCGCTAATCTTACTCGATGCTGTGATTTAGGTCACGCCTAAAGGAGATGATTTCATGCTTTTTTTCTGTTTTCGCCAGTGCAATCAAACTGTCAAAAATTCATGGTTAATCTATAGGTAGCAGATTGCTGCTCTCAAACGAATACACCATATTCACTCGTAACGATATGGTGCTGTTCCTCTAGATGAAGTTTAGGTGAGTAGTTGACTATCACCAGAATCAGATACTAATCTTTATATGAGCTTTATCTACGTTCAATGAATGCAAGGCAAGCCGCACGTCGGCAAGGAGATGCTATGGGCGAGACCAACCGGAAGCTATTTGTTTTAGACACCAATATCCTACTTCACGAACCCTTCGCTATATTTTCTTTCCAAGAGCACGATGTCGTTATCCCCATGACAGTGCTAGAAGAACTCGACAGAATCAAAGACAGTAAAAGAGACGTTGCTCGAGATGCGAGAATTGCGATTCGAACGCTCGAAGACCTGTTCAGGGAAGCCACACCAGACCAAATATCGGAAGGCATCCCTTTTTCTAAAGACATAAATGCATCTGGCAGTATTTCAATACTCGCTGACTACGAACTTCAAGAAAGCATCAAAGCCTTTGCCGATGACAAGGCGGGCGATAACCGAATCCTCAACGCTGTCCTCTATCTTCAAAATAAACGCGCACCACGCGAAGTGGTTCTCATCACCAAAGACATCAATATGCGTTTACGAGCAAAAGGCGCCGGTGTACGTTTTGTTGAAGACTATCAAACTGACCAACTGATTGATGATATCCAATACCTCACCAAAGGCTTCCAACAACTGGAAGGCTCATTTTGGGATGGTATCGATAATGTCGAGAGCAGAAGTTTAGGCGGCAAGACGCTGCACACCTTAGCAAGAGCGCCGTTCGAGCCAACCTTCCTCAACCAATATGTGATTGACGAAGAAAGTGACTTTGCCGCTCGAGTCGAGGAGATTGAGCCGAAAAGCATAACCCTGAGAGACCTCAGCCGCGAAAGATTGATGAATCGCAGAGCATGGGACATCACACCAAAGAACGTCTATCAAGGCATGGCGATTGATGCGCTGCTCGACCCTGATATTGATCTTGTGATTCTCACTGGCGCCGCAGGTAGTGGTAAGACACTGCTTGCTATGGCTGCTGCACTTGAACAAACCATTGAACGTAAGCAATTCGATAAGATCATCGTAACCCGCAACACCCCTGATATTGGTGAATCGATAGGTTTCCTTCCGGGTACAGAGGAAGAGAAAATGTTGCCTTGGTTAGCCGCAGTGACCGATACACTGGAAGCGCTGCACAAGAACGACCACTGCACAGAAGGCTCGATGAAGTACATCTGTGACAAAGCCAATATCCAGTTCAAATCAATCAACTTCATGCGTGGCCGCTCGATTCAAAATGCCTTTGTGCTTTTGGATGAGTGTCAGAACCTCACCGCTTCACAGATAAAAACCATCATCACCCGTTGTGGTGAAGGTACTAAGATCGTCTGCTCAGGTAACTTAGCGCAGATAGATTCTTCTTACCTAACCCCTGTGACTTCAGGCTTAACCTACATGGTTGAGCGTTTTAAAAACTTCGAAGGCAGTGCCAACATCCACCTCAATGGTGTGGTGCGTAGCCGACTAGCTGAGTTTGCGGAAGAGAACATGTAGTGACTCTATACGCTCACTGAATCAGTAATCTAAAAACAAAAAGCGCCTCACATTGGAGGCGCTTTTCAATTTAATATTTTGAAGTAAGTCGGCAGAGGTTAGTCTGAATTACTCAGTACCACCAACGGTTAGCGAGTCTAGTTTCAATGTTGGTTGACCAACACCCACTGGCACACTTTGACCAGCCTTACCACACACACCCACACCACGGTCGATGCTTAGGTCGTTACCCACCATAGACACCTGCTGCATCGCTTCGATACCAGAACCGATTAGCGTCGCGCCTTTCACTGGGTGAGTGATCTTACCGTTTTCAATCATGTACGCTTCAGACGCTGAGAATACGAACTTACCTGATGTGATATCGACCTGACCGCCACCGAAGTTCGGTGCGTAGATACCTTTCTCAACCGTCGCGATGATCTCTTCCGGTGTGTGTTCGCCCGGTAGCATGTATGTATTCGTCATACGTGGCATTGGAAGATGCGCGTATGACTCACGACGACCATTACCTGTCGGTGCTACACCCATTAGACGAGCGTTCAGCTTATCTTGCATGTAACCTTTTAGGATGCCGTTTTCGATCAACGTATTGTACTGACCGTTAACACCTTCATCATCGACGTTCAATGAACCGCGTAGATCCGTTAATGTACCGTCATCGACAATCGTACATAGGCTTGAAGTTACTTGCTCACCAACTTTTCCAGAGAATACTGACGACTCTTTACGGTTGAAGTCGCCTTCTAAACCGTGGCCTACCGCTTCATGCAGCAGAACGCCCGGCCAACCAGAACCAAGAACCACAGGCATGGCACCAGCAGGCGCTGCAACCGCTTCAAGGTTAACTAATGCTTGGCGAATCGCTTCATCCGCAAATTGGTAAGCAACTTGAGTGCCTTTGTCATCACTTAAGAAGAAGTCGTAACCAAAACGGCCACCACCACCAGCGCTACCACGCTCACGACGATCACCCTTCTGTGCAAGTACGCTAATAGACAAGCGAACCAGCGGACGAATATCACCAGCGTAAGTGCCATCAGTCGCAGCAACCAGCATCTGCTCATGCACACCACTTAAACTCACCGATACTTCAGTCACCATCGGCTCTTTAGTGCGAATGTAAGCATCTAATGATTTTAGTAATTCTGTTTTCTGCTGTTTTTCCCAACTCGCAAGCGGGTTAACTGCATCATAGTAAGCTTGATTAGAGTTGCGTTTGAACGCTTGAACCTTGCCGTTTTGACCTTGTTTAGCAATACCACGAGCCGCAATTGCGCTCTGCTTAAGACCATCCAATTGGATTTGGTCAGAGTAAGCAAAACCAGTCTTTTCACCAGATACTGCACGAACGCCAACACCGCAATCGATATTGAAAGAGCCGTCTTTAATAATGCTGTCTTCTAGCACTAAAGATTCGTGCCAGCTTGACTGAAAGTAGATATCAGCATAATCAATTTGGCGGGTAGCAATACTCGCCAATGTATCTGCGATATTTTGCTCCGTAAGCCCTGTCGGGTTCAGTAGCGCTTCTTCAATTTGATTAATGCTCATAGATGGCTCTTGTTTGTAATTAAAATTGATTGGTAAATCGAGAGTGTTGCGCGATGGGCATATTTTGCCTAATGGACTCGCAACTGGATGTGTCTATCTCAACCACCATACTTTTAGGATCTTGGTCTAACTGTGCGACCACTCGTCCCCATGGATCAACCACCATTGAGTGTCCCCATGTTTCTCTTTGGCAAGGGTGTTTTCCGCCTTGACCTACCGCGACAATCCACGACTGTGTTTCAACCGCGCGGCATCTTAATAGTACTTCCCAGTGCGCTTGACCCGTTACCGCTGTAAAAGCCGCAGGCACCACAATGATTTGTGCCCCTTGCTTACGTAACTCTGAATACAAGTGTGGAAAGCGCACATCATAACAAATACTCAAACCTAAGCGACCAAAAGGCGTTTCCGCTGTCACAACTTGGTTGCCCGGAGTGAAAATATCCGACTCTCGATAGCACTTATGGGCGTCAGCGACATCCACATCAAACATGTGTAGCTTGTCGTAATGAGCAACGAGGCAACCAAAATCATCAATCACCAAGGTGGTGGTCGTCACTCCGTTAGTTGTGCTTATCGGCATACTGCCAATGACGATCCAAATTCTGTGAAGCTTTGCTAGCTCAGAGATTTTCTTTTGCAGTGGACCATCATTAAAAGGCTCAGCACACTGGTGATAGTCGGCTTTACTGCCAAAAACTAACGCGTTTTCAGGGCAAACAACCCACTTAGCCCCCAACTCTTTGCACTTTGCAACTTCTTGAGCAAGGTACTCAAAGTTCAATTCAGGGCTGGGGCCAGATGTCATTTGAATCAACCCAACACAATCCATGTGTATCGCTCCTCCATTCATTATGATTCAGAAATCAGCATTTCACCGTATATTCGCTGACTCGGGCATAAGGTCTTTTCGGCTAATTTAAGGCCTATTCGGCTAATTTTCTCAGCTTCTCTGGCAGCTGAAACTCGCCAGAGCTACGAGAAAGTTCGCTCACCGTTGGTGAATCCAATGGTCCTTTCACCGAATAATTTACTTGGGTAAAGACTTCCACAACTGGCGAGATAACCGTGGTCACCGCCAATACGTACAGCGCCGTTTGAGGGGTTACCGCAAAGGCCGTTAATACGGGAATACCCGAGGTAATATCTGGGGTAAAGTTCACCTCAGCATCAACCTGACGCGTGTTGAGGTTAGCGATACCTTTGATTTTCATCTCACCTGCGACCGCATCCATGTTCAGATCATTGGTCAGGAAGATACCATTTTGAATCTCGCCCGTTCCGGTGATGCTGTTGAAGGCCATACCTTTATCAAACACATCTGAGAAATCGAGCTGCATCTTGCGGATGATCGAATCTAGGCTAAACAGGCCAAGTAATCGAGCTGCGCCGCTCACATCCGAGATAATGCCTTTACCAAACTTGGTTTTAACGTTGCCATCAAGGGTATCCATTTTGATTCCCCAAGGCGAACCATCCCAATTTAGTTGACCTTCCAACGCGAATGGCGCTTTTTGAATCCCGGAAGTAATACCAAAGCGCTCCATGAGCTCGCTGTTGTTTTCACCTTCAACATCAACGGTTAACGATGAATGACTCTTGTCACCTTGCAGTTCCCACCAGCCACTCACATCCGCTTTGTTACCGCCGCTTCGCACCTGGATTTTGTTCCACTCGATACGATCTTCGTTCCTCGTCATTTCAACATCGACCTTACCCACCTTGTAGCCTTGCAGCCAAAAGTCGTTCAGCGTCAGGGTCAGGTTTGGCATCGCATCGTGGATCTCTCTATCCAATTTGGATATCAATGGCGCAGCTTGTTCTTTACGTTGCAGCAGTTGCTGATCTTGGTTGTTCTTATCACTCCACTCAGGAACAAACAGATGCAGACGATCCAGTGAAACTGTCAAATCATAAGGAGGCAGGTAGTTAATATCCCCTTCTAGCTCTTGGCTAGACACTTCCATTTGCCACGCCTGTTTGTTCTTACTAGCACTAAAATCGACGTCATTCCAAGAGATACCACCCAAGATCAGCTCTTTACTCTCAAAGGTAATACGGCTTGGCGCAGGTATGGTTGGCGTGTTCATTTGACTAAGTACAGCGGTTGACGGCTGTACAGGTTCCATCACGACAGATAACCAATCATCCGCATTAAACTTGTCAGTACGAATCAGTGCATGATGACCCACAACAGGGCTAATTTTATAGCCACCACGACCCAGAACTAAGTTAGTCGCCGTTAACTCAGGCACGTCGCCTGTGATATCAATCTCAGCTTGGTACTTGGTGTTTGGCAATTGCAGGCGCGCGGTAATCGTCTCTTGGTTACCCGATGCCTGTAGCCTTGCAGAGCCACTTTCTAGTGATTTTTTCGCCAATGGATATGGGTAATCACTCGCCAAGTATTTTAGGTCTGACTGTAAGTCTAGTTGGTAGGTAAAGCCGATATCATTCAGCTGGATATCAATCTGGCTTTGCCATTGCGCATGACCTGATAAGCGGCTTAACCATTGCTCACCGATGTAAGGTTTTAGAGGCTTGACGTCCCAATCACCTAACACATCAATATCAACTGCATAGCCAGGACCATCATTAAGGCCCTTAAAATCAAGCGAGATACCTTGGTTAAGCAGATCCGCAGCGAGGCCATTTGCCGTCACTACGTCATTATCAAATTCAATTCGACCCGTGGTGTTCTCGAGCACCATTGGCGGCGCTTCAATCTCAACATGGTTGCCACTTAAGTCGGCGTAACCCCATGCTCTTGCTTCTTTTTCAGAATCAAACGGAATATTCAGCTGGAACTCAGAAGAGACATCACCACTCACTTGAAGTGCGGTTAAGGCTGCGCCTACCGAGCCCACCAGTGGCGAAGACGTCATGTAATCGCGTACTGCGTTGCCAGACGCCGTCGCTTTAGCTTCAATTTCAATATGGCCGCCTTCCCCTAAATAAGGAATGCGTCCTGTGATTCGATCTGCCGTCACATCCATCAGTTGAGCTGAGCGAGAATCCAGATGCATCGCATCATTTTCAAACAACAGATCAAGCTGAAGATCAGTAATCAGTGGCCACGCGGTATCAAAGCTGAATTTCGCATCTTCTAAGCCAACCCAAACCTGGAAAATACCATCGTGGTTAGTGTATGGGTATTGAGACAAATCACCATGCCACAACAGTTTTACGGTATCCGCTTTACCGGCTTGAATCGCAGTTGAAAGGTAGTCTGTTAGATCTTGCCCAAGAGCCAGTGTAGGTAAGTAGCGCCATGTTTCACCGACATTGTAAGCGTCCGCTTCACCGTAGAACGATAAAAATGGGCTCGCATCATTTGGGAAGTCTAAGCGGAATGCACCTAGTACTTGTAGATCTGGCGTGGCTGCCGTGACTTTGTCAGACCAAAGCCTCCAGCCGTTTTCATCTTGCTGCCAAACAATATCAACCTGACCTTGTTTGATATTCAAAGGCGCTTGGAATACGTCACCGTAAGGGAATACATCGTCAATAACATGCAGGCTTGCTTTCGCTTCTGATGCAGAGCCAAACACGCTACCGGACACTTGGCTAAAGCCTGGGACTAGTTCCCATTGCTCGATAGCAAGATCAGAGAAGCTCGCTGAATAACGCAGACTCTCGATACCTGAATCCATGGATACGCGAAGATCAGAAACAGAGCCGCCCGGTGACAAGACATTTATCATTTTGGTGGATTGTTCTGAATCAGGCAGTAGCTTAATCAACGGAGTAATAGTCGCAATATCCAGCTCAGAAATGTTGAGTTGCCATGGACCTTGATTCCACTTGAACGCTACGTCGAGTTCCGGCCAAGGTGTGTCATCCGTTCTAAGGTTTAGTGAGTGACCATTTACTTGCCAACCATCATCAGTCGGCGACAACTTAAAGACACCGGACTCAAGCATGAGGTCATGCTCGCCATCTTCGTTCCACGCCAGTTCTGAGGGTAAAACCTCAACATAAGCGCTCACTGGCTTGCTATTTCGCAGCGTAAGCCAGCTATTCAAGCTCACAGTACCCGTTTCAATGCCGGATTCCGCCTGCATATAATGCGTAAGCCATGGCTTAACAGAAATGCTGTCGGCACTGACATAAAACTCACCAGTCACATCAGTCAGTGACCCACCATCAATAAAGTTAGCACTCACTGACAGAGAGTTTAGATTGGCATCTTTGATACTCACCACACCTTCAGCAAGGTGATGTTTGTCTGAATTTTGCCATTTTAAGGTTTCTATATCGAGCTGACGTTCTTCACCCGAAACAGAGTGATAAAGAATAGAAGAATCTTTTGCAGTTACATCGACGAGTGTTTTTAGCAGTAAATTATCGAGCTCTTGTATCACTCGCTTGGAAGACTCGGGATCTGTAGGTTCGTCTTTGCCATTTTGTCCGGCAAACAGATCAATTGAGCGGATATCAAGATACATTTGATTCATGACTAGATCGGCCACAACCGGGCGCATCTGCACGAGCGATTGAATCAAGTCAAACTCGACTTCAACACGCTCAACAGAGAAGGTCACATCTTCTGCATTGAGGAGGCTAGCTTTAACGCCTTGCAGAGCAATAGAGGGGTGAGTGTTACGCCAAAAACCGCCCACGTCTTGAATCGAAAAATCAAAACCGGAGTGTTGGTTTACCCAAAGCTCAATTTCAGATTGATACTTGTTTAAATTGGGCAAGGCTACACGCAGTGTAGTAACGGCAATGGCTAGCGTTACTAAGAGAGTAACCACTAACCATAAACATGCACGTAGAATCAGAGTAACGCTTGAGCTCACAAAATTTCCATTACATCATAACAACATCAAACTGCTCTTGTATGTACAGAGGCTCAGCCTGGATTTTAACTTGCTTACCAATAAAGACTTCAAGCTCCGCAAGCGCATGAGATTCATCGCCCTCTAACGCCTCAGCTACGGCAGCTGCCGCATAGACCACAAATTTATCGGCGTCGTACGCACGATTCACTCGCGTGATCTCTCGAAGAATTTCATAACAAACGGTTTCAACTGTCTTCACACTGCCGCGGCCTTCACAAGCAGGACAGCTCGAACATAGGATATGCTCAATACTTTCACGAGTACGTTTACGAGTCATCTCAACCAACCCAAGCTGCGTGAAGCCATTAATATTGGTTTTCACACGGTCTTTGTCGAGCGCAGCCTCTAAAGAAGTTAGTACTCGCTTACGATGTTCCTCAGACAACATATCAATAAAGTCGATAATGATGATGCCACCTAAGTTACGTAGACGCAGCTGACGAGCAATCGCTTGAGTCGCTTCTACATTGGTGTTGAAAATCGTCTCTTCTAGATTACGACGACCAACAAACGCGCCAGTGTTGATATCAACCGTGGTCATCGCTTCAGTTTGGTCGATAATCAGATATCCACCAGACTTTAATTCGACTTTACGATCCAATGAACGCTGAATTTCGTTCTCGGTATCGTACATATCAAAGATAGGCTTATCACCTTCATACAGCTCAAGCTTGTCTGTCAGCTCAGGCACGTATTCAGAGGTAAACTCTTTTAGGTTTTCATATTCTAGACGAGAATCGACCTGAATCTTGCTCAGCTCAGTACCGACGAAGTCACGTAAGATACGTTGGCTTAAGCAAAGCTCACCATACAAACGAGTACGCGCCTTGTGCTTACCACGACGCTCTAATACTTTTAGCCATAATCGCTTCAAGAATGCGGCATCTTGTGCCAACTCATTTGAATCTGCACCTTCTGCTGCTGTGCGGATGATGAAGCCACCGTGTTCGTCACAGTAACGAGACACGACTTTTTTAAGACGGTTACGTTCAGACTCGCTGTCGATACGTTGAGATACACCAACATGACTTGCGCCCGGCATAAATACCAGATAACGAGACGGTAGAGTGATATCAGTGGTTAAGCGAGCACCTTTAGTACCAAGAGGGTCTTTGACCACTTGCACCACAATGTCTTGCCCTTGACGGACAAGCTCTGAAATATCACGAACCTGAAATTGTTTCTTTTCGTTTTCAGCGACACATTCAGTGTGTGGGACAATATCAGAGGCGTGTAAAAAAGCTGCTTTCTCAAGGCCTATATCCACAAAAGCCGCCTGCATTCCCGGAAGAACACGGCTTACACGTCCTTTATAGATATTTCCTACGATACCGCGTCGAGCATCTCGTTCGACATGGATCTCTTGAAGAGCCCCCCCTTCAATCATGGCCACACGAGTTTCACTCGGGGTCACGTTCAGCAACAATTCAGCACTCATGGTGCACCTCAGGTTAGTAATTATAAGAATTCTTGCAGTAGCTGGTCCGTTTCAAATAAAGGTAAGCCGACAACGGCGTAATAACTACCTTCGATTCGGGTGACAAAGCGTCCGCCCAAACCTTGGATCCCATAGCTACCGGCTTTATCGCATGGCTCCCCTGTTTGCCAGTATTGTTCTATTTCTTTTTCACTGAGGGGTTTAAACCATACGTCGGTAATAATGATTTCTGTTCTTTGTTTTTCTTCTGAAACCACAGAAACCGCCGTCATCACTTGGTGACGTTCATTCGCTAACTGAGTAAGCATGCGCTTAGAGTCAGCAAAATCGGTGGGTTTCTCAAGCACTTGCCCTTGGCTTACGACGACTGTGTCAGAACCAAGAACGACTATATCAGAGCCATGATCTACAGTATCAGAACTAGGAACGACATGCTGCCTTTCAGAAGGGTTATCTTTCAATAAAGACAACGCAGCTAAAGCTTTATCTAAAGATAGTCGCTTAACATATTCTTCGGCGGTTTCTTGAGCGTGTTTACACTCTTCAACATCGGTTACAAGGACAGAAAACTCATAACCGAGTTGAGATAGCAATTCTTTGCGGCGTGGAGAGCCGGATGCCAAAACTAAATGTTTCTTTTCCATCGTCACGCTACCTCACATGCCAATGGCGACGCACGCGTCTCATTAATAAAAACATCCAAGGCCAAAGTATACAGTTTATCAATGCGCTCCATAACGATAACGGATTGAAAACAACATCTTGGATCAAATATTCACCAAAGAAGATCAACACCTCAAACAAGACCGTTAACGCGGCAATGATCATCGCTTGCTGCCATAACGCCATGTTACGAATGACGAGGAAGTTCATCGCAATAATGTACATCACTATTGCCATCATCATGCCTCGAATACCCAGAGTAGAGCCGATCAAAAGGTCCCACAATAAGCCTAAAATCAAAGCACTACCCACGTTAACACGATGCGGTAGAGCCAAAACCCAGTAACACGTAACCAGCAGTAACCAAGATGGTCTAAATAAATCTAAGCTACCAGGCCAAGGGATCGTTTGCAGAATAAGGGCTACTAAAAATGAGCAGCCAATTACGACCTTGCTTCTCAAAACGCTATTGGCCATCTTCGCCCTCTAACAATGCTTGTTCTATGCTCGATTGATCCGCTTGCATCTGTTTGTTTTCATCAGGCCATACAAGCAGCAGGTATCTGAGCTTATCGAACTCAACCACAGGCTCTGCTTTAATCACAGCGAACTCACGTTTCGGGTCGTAATCAACGGCCGTAACATAGGCGACTGGATAACCTTCTGGATATACCCCACCAAGACCTGATGTCACCAACAGATCTTCTTCTTGTATATCGGTACTGGTTGGAATGTGCTCTAGCTGGATCTCATCAATCATGCCATTGCCCGAAGCAATCACACGGATGTCATTACGAATAACCTGCACGGGAATCGCATTGTTTGCATCAGTGAGTAGTAATACACGACTATTATGAGCAGCAACGAAAGTGACTTGGCCGACAATGCCTTTTTCGTTGATCACCGGCTGACCTTCATACACCCCATCAATCTGACCTTTGTCGATCACGACTTGATGGCGATATGGTGAAGTGTCTACCGCCATAACTTCTGTGACGACTTTCTTCTCATCACGGATAAACGGCGAGCCTAACAGCTTACGAAGGCGCTTGTTTTCTTCTTGATATTGCTCAAGCAGAATCAGCTCGCTCTTCAGACGCAAGACTTCTCGTTTAATATTATGGTTAGATTCAATTAACCCTTTGCGAGTGCTAAAACGGTCGTAAACACCATCGAACATAGTGCGAGGCAAGTTGGCTGCATATTGAATAGGCGCAACCATGCTGTTTAATAGATAGCGAACATTTGAGAAAGCATCTAAACGACTATCAGCCAGCATAAGGCTGGCTGATAAAATTACAGCAAAAAACAGGCGCAATTGTAGAGAGGGACCTCTACCAAAAATTGGCTTCATTCTATATTTGGTCCTAGAGCTACATTTGATCCTATAGACAAGGTCCTAGGCTCTTTACATAAAACTAGATAAGAAAAGAGCATAACACTAGATATTATTCTTCGCTGAACAGATCGCCGCCGTGCATGTCGATCATCTCTAGAGCTTTACCGCCACCTAGAGCAACACACGTTAATGGCTCTTCTGCAACAACAACAGGGATACCTGTTTCTTCTGTTAACAGGCGATCAAGGTCTTTAAGCAGTGCACCACCACCTGTTAGTACCATACCGTTTTCTGAGATATCAGAAGCCAGCTCTGGTGGACACTGTTCAAGTGCAACCATGACTGCAGATACGATGCCAGATAGAGGTTCTTGAAGTGCTTCAAGGATTTCGTTTGAGTTTAGGCTAAAGCTACGAGGCACACCTTCAGCAAGGTTACGACCACGTACTTCGATCTCTTCGACTTCATCGCCAGGGTAAGCTGAACCGATTTCGTGTTTGATCTTCTCTGCTGTCGCTTCACCGATCAAGCTGCCGTAGTTACGACGAACGTAGTTGATGATCGCTTCATCAAAACGGTCACCACCAATGCGAACAGAAGACGAGTAAACCACACCGTTCAGTGAGATAACCGCAACTTCAGTAGTACCACCACCGATATCAACAACCATTGAACCTGTTGGCTCAGAGACACGTAGGCCAGCACCAATCGCAGCAGCCATAGGCTCATCGATTAGGTAAACCTCACGAGCACCAGCACCTAGCGCTGATTCACGGATAGCACGACGCTCAACTTGCGTTGAACCACAAGGTACACAAACCAAAACACGAGGACTTGGTTTAAGCACACTGTTGTCATGCACTTGTTTGATGAAGTGCTGAAGCATTTTTTCCGTTACGTAAAAGTCGGCAATTACACCGTCTTTCATCGGACGGATCGCTGAAATGTTACCAGGCGTACGACCAAGCATTTGCTTAGCAGCGTGGCCAACAGCAGCGACACTCTTTGCAGAACCCGCACGATCTTGGCGAATAGCTACAACTGAAGGCTCATCAAGAACAATGCCTTGGCCTTTTACATAAATAAGGGTATTGGCTGTACCTAAATCAATCGATAGGTCGTTTGAAAACATGCCACGAAGTTTTTTAAACATATTCTTCGCTCATCCTGCAAGAATTAGAAGACAAAAATTGCACTAAATGTACCAATGCCTTGCTGTTACGGCAAGGCATTGAAGTACAAACATGGACTGAAACCCGCAATTTCTTACAGATTCCTAACTTAAGGGGCAAAAATTATATTATTACTGACCTGTTAAGCCACTTTCACCTCGGTAGATCACACGATCGTTACCACGGTATATACCAAATGTGACGACGGTGGATGGATCTTCATCACCCAGTTGGCGCCAGTTGTAACGTAGCCATGGTTGATCTTGATCACTGCCACTACATGAGATGTTATTTCCGCCATCGCTATCAGGCTCAGAGTCATCCATTCTTAACCACAGACGAACTTGCTCACGTGGCGCGTCTGTTCCTGCTGGCGTATTTTGATTTGCTGTGACCTCTTCTTCTCCATCATCCACATTTCCACTACCGCTAAGTGAAACTAAAGTGGTTGCCGCCCCTTCACTGTGCCAAATAACTTGTTTACAAGTATTAGCCCCATTGAAGGTACTGCGGTCATCATCCTCGTTAACAATAAACTCGCTGCCATCCCAGAACTCAGTTCGCAGCGGAATAGTTAGAGTAGTACCGGAATTACCACCAATATCATCAAGCGCCATTCGGCCATAACGAGCTGGAGGCTGGACCGGAAACTCGACAGAATCAGTCAAAATATCAGAGTCAGTAAATGAAACAGGATCAACTCCTGCAACGGTCAAGCCAAAGTGGGTAATAGTGGAGTTAGCATCTGAAGTATTAAACGGTGCATCTCTGCGGCCAACGTCATCTGAATCCGTAACTCGCTCAAGAACAGAGGCACTATCGTTCAACAACCAATGCTTACGATCATTAGACCAAGACCCAGCATCCGTATCTAGCAAGAAGCCGTTATCTATATTGCTATCATCTAGAACACCAAACTTTGCTTGTAGTTCTGTATTAAAGAATCGGTAATTATTAAGCGCATTATCCGTATCACCTTCACCTTCACCTGATGCCATTGGATATACTTGGTGAACTGTAGAGTCATAAGGTTGACTCAAATAAGCAATGTCGTTTTGATTCGCGACATTCCATTCAGGGTTCTCTTGCAGGAAGTACTTCGGATAGAAGCGGCCAATTGATTTACTTCCAGAAAATCCACCAAGAATCTTGCCGTAAAAGCTGCTCGAATCTTCAGTCACTTCAAAATTTATACTACCAACTTCTGAATAATTTAAACTTTTGAATTTATAACCATTATCATTAGGACTAATATCGGAACTAGACTGAGTCAATTGGCTACCAGGCTCTAAGCTACCAAGCACTGCACCATTATTGCTAGGAGTATCCAGAGTATGAGTTGCAACGACAGCACCAGAGGACAGCAAATAGTTTTGTGTTACTAAGCTATTGTTACACGAAGGGTTAGCGTTACTCGAGAATCTAATTGGTTTAGCAAACACGTCAAACTCTTCCCCCGCTGCAACAAACGCATTCCCACCACTGCTGTTACCATCAGAATTGCTGCCCGTACAGATTGCAAATTGCCAAGGGCGAGAGTTAACCAAGAAGCTACCTGAAAGTTTATCAGTACCACTCTCAGGACAACCCGAGATCTCACTACAGTCAAAGCTGTTGTCGGTCAACGTTACTTTGAATTGACCTGATTCTTGAATCGAAAGTGTATCGGTTGTTTCACCGTTATCACTCACCTCAAAATCAGGCGTATAATCTAATAAGGTTATCGCACTATTTCCGTTCGCAGGTTGAACGATACCTAAACTAACTTTAGGGGTGCCTACATAATCTTGTGATAAAGAAGAATCTTGCGAATTACAAGAGGATACCTTTGCCGTCACGAGGTAATCATCCCCAGCCACAACAAACTGTTCATCAACATCGAACTTATAAGGTACAAAGTTAATTTTTGATGCAGCCGTTTCTAAATCACCATTCCAAGTACCACTGGCATCATAACTCTCTAACTTAGATGAAGATAAGTACAAAGTTTTTTGCCCATTAACAAAGTGACTTTGGTAATCCCCCGAAGATGTAGAGCAACTGTTTCCATTCTCATCTTCACACCACTTCCCAGTAGAATTTGGTGAATGTGATGCAGTGAAGTTATCTTGAACGGTGCTAATCACGTTGCCATCATCATCTACGACTTTAAACTCAACCTCAGCGACCTCACAAGTTAGAACATGAGAATATTTTGGGGTAACGACAAGAGAACCAGTTGGAAGTGGAGGAAGTGGACAGCTATAGTCAGGTTTATTAATAACTAAACCACTCTGCGAAACAACGCTCGCAGCAGTAACTGCGCCTTCCACTGTAAGTAAGTTTGGCAGGTTAAGTGTTTTCGCTAAAATAAAGCCTCTAAAGTTTCCTTTCAACTGTACAGTTGCATCTGGAGCATAAATGATTGGGTATGCGTTCTCATTAACAATATCGACGCTATTATTAAATTTAAAGCTTGTAACTACATTTATTTTAGAGCTATTTTCAAATATAAAATCACTTCGGCTTGTATCCGAAGCCAAAAAGTTATTAAAAGTTACTGATGATTGTTCAGGGATAATTAATACTAAACCACTACCATTTGATATTTCGAAATCATCAATATATAAACCATCTTTAAGGTGTACCCTTATTTCTGGATACTCATTGCCTAAATCATTTATATATAGTCGTTTCAAGTCTTCATTGATATACACATTAGCATTAGCTCCTGCTAACTCAAATGAACACAAGTTTGACGCATCACATCTAGACTTGATGTTTTTATCAATAGCTAGGCTCTCTGTTACAGAACGACTCGGAACATTAGGCAACAAACTATGGTCAATCTTTCGTCGGTTTAGTTGACCATCCTCATTCCCTACAGCACAACCTAAATCATCTCCACAGACATCATGGTTGTACATTTGATTTGTACCTCCCTCTAAATCAAATCCGACTAAAAGCAAACTCTCGGGATCAGGATTAGATGGACTCCAAGATCGATCATTGTCAATTGAAAAAGCATCAAGATAATCGGGAGACCAGCCATTGAAAGTTGTGCCCCACCCATTATTAATAATCAATGAACTCTCAACCCCAGTCCAACTTTGGATAGGCTCAGGAAACAAGTTACATACGTTAACCGGAATCTCGACCTCGGGAATTTCAAATGCGAAATAGCCTACTGATTCATAAGCTCCATGTTTACGAGTACTAAGAGAAGTAGCATCTTCATCAAATGCGAATGTAAATTGCGACTCTCCTCCACTCACATACTGCTTACAATAACGTAGCCAACCACCATCACCACCATTTCGGGTTTGCTTATTAGCAATAACACCAAACTTATTAAAGTTTTGATGTAGTGATATTTCGTTATTCAGACATGACCAGCCTATAGATTTACCTGGCTCTATTTCAGTTTTTTGGTTGTAGGTACCAGGCGCTTGGAAAAACTCTATTTTTGATGTTTTAGACTCATCTTGCCCTGAAAAAGTAGGGACAGCTAAATAAGCGATTTGCTTAGCTGAAGAAGTTGGCCCTTGTCGACCACGCTCTAGAGCAAGCTTAAATTTTTGGTTAGTTAAACCAGAGATAGCTGTTGTGGCCCAATCTCGGTCCTTGCCCTGAACTTGAGCCATGATCACGGGGTTTGTAATATCACCTCCCTGATATGAGACCGTTTCCCAATCAGAACTGCCACAGGCATTGCCTTTACATTGAGCCTTAGAAGTTATGATGTTTCCAGCTTCACCATAAACCTTGGAACCATTATGATCGTAAAATGTTAACCTTCCGGGATCGGTAACAAAATAATAAATAGGTGACATTCGATCGGTTGAACTATAACTCTCAGCCGATTCACTTTCTATTGTTGCGCCTTTCTTTGAGTCCCAAATAGTTGCAACACTAGCCTTTGTTGGCACACTATTCACGATATCATCAGGATCGATAGTCGACATTAAGAATACAATTGGATTGTCATATTGCTTCTGAAACAACAAGTTACAACCATAAGTACAATCCATACCTTCAATAGAACCAAACTCATATTGAACATCCTCCAAATCAGGGACTGGTTCTTTTTCTCCATCGGCACACTCAACTACAACGGTATCACCTGACACTTCTAAAGTACCATTACCACCGTTTATCACAATTGAAGTAGTCTGTTTCTGTTCATATCCAGAGCCTGTATCAAGCTTGTAAATGAGACTGCCGTTTTTACCATTATTAGAAGTCGGTCTATAAATTAGGAGAACTCTTTCTCCTGGATTCACGTTCTGATCGGTTATCTTAGCGTTACTACCACTAACGCTGGACCACAATTTAACTACAGAGTTATTTGACGTAAAAGTGATCGTGACAGGAGTTGGGTTTGGAATAGTAAAAGCAACAGAAAAGCCATCTTGTCTTTTTAGATCATTACATTGTTCAGGAGAAAATTCGTCAGCTATCGAAACGAAAGATGTCCCACATAAAACAATCATGACTGCAGTGAGCTTCAAAAAGTTCGCGTAACAACGAGGAAGATTTTTAATGGCTCTAAAAAGACCAACCCATAATTTCATACTCACTCCCTCACCCAAACTTCTTGAATTCGTTGCACTTGGTTAATACCTGAACCACAAATGGCTGTTGATTCAATTTTGAAAAAGCCAACACCATCTAAAGTACCAATTTGACGGCAGGTTAATTGGTCAACAGTACAGATGGTCGACATACCACTACTCACTTGATTTGAGTTCAAGTTACTACACACGGTGCTCACACTGGTTGAGACCGCAGGCGAAACAGTTAATGGATAAACTTGAGTAAGTGCCCACTCATTTGCAGAATGCGCTAAAAGCCAAGCCTGAGTTCCCAGTTGTTTACGTGTCAATGTATCGTGATTTGACCACTGAACTTGCACTAAAGAAGTCGCGAGGAAGCCCATCACCACAATAACAAATACTGCGACGACCAAAACACTGCCTTTTTGAGATGATTTACTATGGCGCATTAAGTACCTGCACATCTTGTTGGTAAACACTTACTTCGTTGTTTTGCTCAAGTACAAGATCGATGTGAATCACGCCACCTTTTTGTAAACTTGGCTCTTCGTAACGAAAATTACTGTCGGCATAATTGATGCTATCCGCAACGGTCACTCCATTGCGCTGAATTAGACCTTGATTCTGAATAGTATCGTTTACTAAACAGTAACTCACAGAGGCACTTTCATCGTAGATATAGTGGCGCTGAGCGATTGAGTGGCTACTAATACTTATAGAAGGAGCCGTAAATACATTACCGGTTGAAACCAAGCCCGAAACTGGAATTCGCTTAGTTGAACCAGCCACCAACTCAGAGTACGCGGTTGGGTTGATAATAAGGAAATCATCTGCATCGAGTATTGGGGAGTCTTGGCCGATAATAAAATTCAGCTCATCTGTCGCTTCATCAAGGTGATAAAAGCCTGAGTATTTAATAGCGTAAAAAGTAAGACATTTTTGAGCAAAAACCGAAGCCGGAGTAATACTCGAATCAAAACTGTTAGGGACCGCGTGACTGATTTCTCGCGACATTTTCTCAACAACAAACTGCCCTTTTACTTGCACCTTTTGTCTATCGATAGTGTCGACATAACCTTTCATGCCGTATTCAACAAAGCCTGCGATCGCTAAACCAATCACACCTACGACGACAATCGTTACAATCATCTCAATTAAGGTAAAACCACGTTGCTTCATCAGTAGTTCCCCTTGTAAGCGATAACGCTGTAGCGGTTGTTGCCACCAAAGATCTGTAACTCAACACGCTTCATCGTGCCAATAGCATTATCGTTAATACCATCCATGTTTTGATCGTAAAATACGGAGACTTCAACTCTAAAATTGGCATAACTGCCTTCAATATTTTCATCTAGGATATTAGCAAGTGGGTACTTAATAGGAGATACACATGCTGATTCAGTGGTATCGGTGTACCAACAGCCAATATAATCATCGACATCATTAAAAGCAGCGGGCGTTGCCTCTGAGCCATCAACACCAAGTTCATTAGGCGCAGAACAAGCAGTCGCACCTGCATCCCCACAACGCACCAGACCACCATCAAAATCACTGTGTTCATCAAAGCCGCGAGCTAAAATTTGATTCATCAAACTCTGGCCTAAGGCCACGGAACGGTTTTGATATTGTGGGTCTGCTGAACTTGCCACTTGTGGTGCTAAAAAACTACTAATCGTCACCATCGCAATACCCAGTACGATAATCACAACAATACTTTCAATCAGAGTAAAACCACGTGAGCGAATCATAGACACGCCCCTTCACTCACATAACCTTGAGAATTGATACACACACTGGCTTGGTTTTGCGCTGAGGTAATCAAGATGCTCACACCACTACTGGCGGTATCAAGCGGGTTACCGAGAAGATCAAACGTAATTTGTGACACTGAAGGTGTAGTACTAAACGAGACTTGATCAGCTACAACTAAATCGCTCCGAGAGTTAGGGTCACTAGCACTGCAACCTCTTGAACTACCAATACAACTAGCATTGATAGTTATGCGGCTGCGCAGACAAAGTTTTTGAAGATCAAGGTTACTCGTATCGTTACAGTAATTGTATAAGTTGGGGATATTGGTTTGAATGCGATTCACTTGAACCTGACGAATCACCGAGATAATTTGCTCTTGCGCAGTAAAAGTGGAATAGCTAGAAGTACCAACGAAGCGACTCGCGGCAAACGTTGAAATAATACCGAGGATAATGATAACGATGATCAGCTCTACCAGAGTAAAGCCTTTGGATATGGGGCTGTTATCCATAATGAGCCTCTAACTGCCTAGCGAATACTGATTATACAAGATAACGAAACTTACGATCTTATGTATATGAATAGTTTTGATATTTTTGTGTAGTAGATAGAAAAAAGGCCAGCAGGTGCTGGCCTTAAACAATGCAGACTAATTAGTCACACGCAGTGTTTGGTTCGCTATCTTCACCAGGAACCACAATAATAGTTGTAGCTGGAACATTGGCCGCTGTCGCTTCTGAGTATCTTACACAGCTACCATTGAAGTTTTGAATACCGTAAACAAGCGTAGCGTCAGTACCAACAGTACCTGTAGAGCTTAATTCTACAAACTCACCTGATTGATCAATGGTAGCGCCAATACCAGCTGAAGTTGCAATAGGGTAACCAAAAGAATGAGCAATCCCGTCGATAGTTGTTGCTGCTGCGCTTGCCGCTACATATTGTTGCCCTTCGATACCTTCAATTGCAGCTTTACCATAAGAAATGCCCATAGCACCAGAAATAGCCCCACGTAAACCTTGCAATGTCGAGTTCTTCGCATCATCTTGCAGGTTTAGGAAGCGTGGTGCCGCAGTTACAGCAAGAATACCTAGAATAACAATTACAACCACTAGTTCGATTAGGGTGAAACCGCCTTGTCTTTTCATAGTTAAGCTCTCTCTATGTTTAATTTTACGCAGACTTACTGCAAAGTTACGGTCACACGACCAGTTTTAATTTCGTAAACAAATTCATGCTCGGTACTACCTTCTAATTGAACGTAAGTACAGGTTGCATCACCTGAATTCGCTTGCGCTGAATATTTGTAATTTGAGTCATTAGCGATATCTGAAACCGCACCAACTTTAGGTGGGTTTTGCAGCAAGTTTTCCATCAACTCAGAACATGTTTCATCTGAAATATCTTGTGGAGCAGTGCTCGAATTATTGTTCAGAGTCCACGGATAGCCATCACGAAAGTCGGTCTCGACGTTGTTACTGTTTTTTGATCTTGTTAACCAAAAATCAACACCATCATAGTTTACAGTATTGTATGTTTCAACACCTATCTTCTCTGATGGCCTAGCCTCTGCTTCCCACTGTGCTCTTGCTGATAATACTGCGGTTGCAAAACCACCAGCCACGCCTTCAATACTGGATTTTTTAGCCTCATCTGTCACATCTAAGAAGCGGGGTAAAGCCGCCACTGCCAATAAACCAACGACCACGATCACTATGACTAATTCGACAAGGGAGAAACCCTTTTGATTCTTAAGCATTTTCTACCTACTCATCTAATTATTAACGCGCATTATACATTCGCGCTCGTATAAAACCATAAAAAAACTGTCAATATTTTCACAAAGCCAAAATATTGGCTTTTACACTAAACCTTTCTCTTTCGAGTAATATATCTACCTGATATTTATCAGCATAATGATAACTACAGTGAAAGTGTATGTTATCACTTTTATCTTCAACTCTTGGAGAGCTTAGCCCTAAAATGCTCCCTTGAGGATATAATTGATCCAGCCAATAATTACAGTCTCGCTCCGTACCTTGGATAGGCATTACCCACCCAGTTCTGCTGTAGATCTTTGGGGGTTCCGAGCCTTCTACTTGCCCAGCACCCGATAACAAATACTGCTGTTTGAACAAATTGGCTTGCTCTAAAATCCGCTTGCTCGCGACGATAAATGCCGTGTTAGTCGCTTCTTCTTCTACCGTTTTGAATGCCGAAAGCACACCGACAATAAGAAAAAGAATAACCACTGTCCAAATAACAAAACGTGAGCGTTGTAGGTTATTTAGCATTCCCTAGCCTTTGATCGCATCCAACATTCCCCACATCGGCAAGAAGATACCTAGCGCCAAAATCAGCACCATGCCTGCAACGATGGTTAACAAAATGGGTTCAATTCTGGCGGTTAAGGTTTTCAGATCGTAATCGACTTCGCGGTCATAAAAATCAGCCACTTCAAGTAATAGCTCATCAATACGACCCGTCTCTTCACCGACGGAGATCATTTGTATCACGAGCGGTGTGAAAATTTCGCTGTTAATCGCGGTCGACGAAACCGTACTACCGGCTTCAATGGCCGATTTCATGGCTTTAACTCGCAACTCTAGAAAACGGTTATCTAAAGCTTCCGCCGAAAGCGCTAGCGACTGGTTCAGTGGAACACCCGCTTTAAGCATCAAAGCAAAAGTACGCGAGAAGCGTGACAACAGTGCTCGATTCACTACCCCGCCAATGACCGGCATTTTTAAGCGTAATCGATCCCACTTTTCCAAGCCTTTGTCTGTCTTCACCCAAGCTTTAAAAGCGAAGATAAGACCAAAGATCACTCCAAGCATTAAGCCCCAGTAATTCACAAAGAACTCAGACATACCAATCAAGATACGAGTAGGCAGCGGCAAGTCGACACCAAAGCGCGCAAACATGCTTGAGAACTGTGGAATAACCTTGATGTTAAGAATGAACATTGCAATCAAGATAAAACTGATCACGAATGTTGGGTAACGCATCGCAGTCTTAATTCGTTTGCGAGTCTCAACTTCTTGTTCGTAATATCCAGCTAATTGCAGTAAAGCCTGATCTAGACGGCCTGTGTTTTCACCAACGCCAATCATCGAGACAAACAACGGACTGAATACCTTTGGGTGCATCTGCATTGACGCCGCCAACCCACGACCATTAGTTAACTCTGCAACCACTTCTTCTAAGGCGGCTTTCAACTGCTTATTTTCACAGTTTTGAGTTAGGCCTTTCATCGATCTTAATAGTGGTACACCCGCTTTGGTTAGGCTGTATAACTGTCGACAAAACAGAACCAACACCTCTAATGGTACACTCGGAGAGAACAGGCTCGATACATCCATATCTAAGACTGAACCACCACTTTTGCCCAGTTTGATAGAGGTTGGAATGATCCCTTTACTCATCAAGCTTTCAGCAGCAAGATCTTCGTTATTCGCGTCTAATTGCCCACTTACTTGGCTACCATCAGAGCTGCGACCTACATAACGATACGTTGGCATATCATTCTACCCCTACAGATAAATTGGGTCAGTGGCACCGGACGCATCACCTTCGCCAAGATGCATTATCTCATCAAGACTCACGACACCTTGCAGGGCCAGTTCCATCGCAGAAGCTAACAGCGGCTTGTAGTTTTCAGACTGTCTCGCAGTTTGAGCAAAACCTACCGCATCATTCGCTCTTAGTGCATCCATCATGTTTTGCTCTAGCTCCAACATTTCAAAGACACCAATACGCCCACGATAACCCGTTAGGTTACAGTTCTGACAGCCACGCCCTTTCATAAATGGCACGCCCACCTGATTTGGGAAGCGAACGCTCAACCATTGCTTGCGAGGTTCATCTAGCTCATCTTCAACCTTACAATCGTTACACACTTTACGAACCAATCGCTGTGCAACTACTGCTCGAACCGCGCTCGCGACCAAGTAACCTGGAGCACCCATATCCATCATACGCAACGCACTGTCTACCGCATCATTGGTATGCAGCGTACTTAATACTAAGTGACCGGTCAGTGCAGCTCTCAAACCAATCTCAACGGTTTCATGGTCACGCATCTCACCAATAAGAATGATATCGGGATCCTGACGTAGAAAGGTTCTCAAGATAGTCGAGAAATCGAGGTTGATCTTAGGGTTTACCTGAACTTGATTCACACGAGGAAGGCGGTATTCCACCGGGTCTTCCGCAGTAATGATCTTTTTACCCGGTTCGTTTAATTCACTTAACGCGCCGTATAAGGTTGTTGTTTTACCTGAGCCGGTTGGGCCGGTAACCAAAATCATGCCATGTGGACGGCGCAATTGTTGACGCAGACGAACCAACAGATCACTCGGTATGCCCGACTCTTCTAGTTTACGTAGGCCCGCTGATTGGTTAAGAAGACGCATAACCACTGATTCACCGTGCTGTACTGGCATGGTCGACATACGAATATCAACCGACTGACCTTTAGCTCGGATATTAAATCGGCCGTCTTGAGGAAGACGTTTCTCTGAAATATCGAGGTTTGCCATCAGCTTCAAGCGCAGTACAAGTGCCGAAGCAATATTCACCTCATTCAGCAATGTTTCATGCAGCACACCATCAATACGCTGACGAAGACGCAATACGTTTGAATCTGGCTCGATATGAATATCCGAAGCGCCAACCTGAATAGCATCTTCAAATAGCGAGTTGATCAGCTTAACGACGGTAACTTCATCACTGTCTTCTTCAGCGATATCGAAATCAAAGGCATCATTAACTTGGTGTTCAGCGTGAAGTTGCTCAGCAAACGAGGCAATCTCTTTGGTTCTTCGATAATAGCGATCGAAGCCATCAACCAATTGCCTTTCTTGAGCAACAACGAATTCCAGCGCGTAATCGCCGAGCTGACCAAGCAAAGACTCTTGGGCAAACAGATCGGCTGGGTCGCTCATTGCAACACGCAAAGTGTCACCTTGGCGTCCAATAACCAATGCACGAAGGCGACGAGCATGTACTTCGGGTAAAAGCTGTACTGCTTCAACATCGACAACGGCTCGGCTTAAATCAATAAGAGGAATCGCTAACTGCTGCGACAAAAAGCTCAGCATTTGCTGTTCTGACAAGAAGCCAAGCTCAATTAGCGCATCACCCAGCTTACGCCCAGTACTTTTCTGAGCGGCCAGTGCTTGTTCAACTTGAGCCTCAGTGATAATGCCTTCTTCGACAAGCAAATCACCAAGTCTTTTTCTTAATCTAATTTGCATCGCCGCTCTCCTCTAAAGCATTGAGTATTTTTAACCGGTCACGCACAAAGCTTTGTGATTGAGATGAGATACCGACTCTGGTTAACGCACCTTGGTATGACGCTTTAGCAGCTGTGAAATCGAGTTGACGTTCTTGCTGAATCGCTAAGCCTAACCACCAGCGAGCGTTATCTGAATCGACTTCAACCAACTTTTGATAACTCTCCAGTGCGATTTCTTCTTGCTGTGATTTTTGGCTCAACGCCGCACGCATTGCTAGATACTCTTGAGTTGGATGCGGAGGCATGTGTACTAAAGGGCTCAGCGCCGCTTCTGATTGATTCGCTTTAACCAGCAGTTTAGATAACCCTAATCGCAATTTTTCACTGTTGATGTTGAGCTTGATACCAGACTGATAAAGCTCATAGGCTTTGCGAGTATCGCCTTTACCAAAATAGAGAATCGCAAGTTTCTGACGGACATCTTCATTTCGTGGCGTATAACGTAGAGCTTCAGTGTAGCCTTTCAGAGCACCAGTAAGATCATTCGCATCAAGCGCTTTTTGAGCGCGCCCTTGTGCATTCACAGATAACTGCGCAGGTGTTAACTCAACCTGTTCGATCAACATTCCGTTATTTTCTGAACCACCAGAAGTTACTGACTCATTAGAGATAGAGGCTGAAACTGTTTTTGCCACACTAGCAACGTAAACTGGTTGGGGGATGTCAGTCCTAATCGTTTTAGGCGTGCTTAGAGGTTTAGCCGGTGTTTGTTGTTTTGTTGCTTTTGGGGCAGACATAACAACTGATTCGGAAACACTAGGCTTAGATTGAGCGCTTTTTGCCATCGCAGTGTTTTCTGTTGAAAGGATCGCAGAGTCTAGTGTCACCAATTTCTTAGTTGGCGATGAGATAGGTTGAGCAACTCCCTGAATGCCATTTGAATCATCAACGACAGAGACTTGAACCTGTAAATCTCGAGTTGAGATTGACTGCTCAACAATAGACTGATCAATCACAGGGCCTTGCGATATCGCCCAACCGCCCATCGCTAAGCTCAAAGTAAAACCTGCAACAACCCAAACTAGGGGGGAACGCGTTTTTACTTTAGGTACGACTGCCGCTTCAATCGAAGTCGCTGACTTTTTCTTTGCCAATTCAGACAAGGCGTTGTTAATGACGCTCATAATTAATTCCAACCCCACAGTATTGGCGTTTTAAATTTAGGCTTACACACATCGTACGTTTCATGCATAGCTGAAAAAAGATGTTGGTTGTCGATACTTTTCTTATCTTCACTGAACGAAAGCAATAGAGCCTTATGGCAAAGTTGGTTTATCAATCTAGGGATACCTAACGACGAACGACAGATCGCCTTTTTTTGATTCAAGCTGAATAACTCAGGACTGCCACCAGATTTAGCGATTCGATTATCAATATAAGCCACCGTTTCATCGAGATTCAGCGGTCTCAGTGTCGAACTAAATGTGATTCTTTGGCGAAACTGCCTTAGGTGATAAGCCTCTAATCGAGCATCCAATTCTGGCTGACCTAATAGAACAATCTGCAGCAGTTTTTTATCTTCCGTTTCAAGGTTACCAAACAACCTTAATGTTTCGAGCGCTTCATCCGATAGAGCCTGAGCTTCATCAAGAATAGCCACCACTCTTAAACCAGAATTGTGCAATTCAATGAGCTTATGCTGAATGTTATCAACCAAGGTTGCTTCATTATCGACAGCTAAACCAAGCTCTGTTGCAACCGCCTGGCGCAAGTCTGCCCCTGATAACACAGGGTTTGGTAAGTAGATCAGAGCTGTACAGTCATGTAGGTGATTGACCAACATCCGGCAAACCATGGTTTTTCCAGTGCCTACCTCTCCGGTCACCTTAATCACGCCCTCGCCCATTTCCAACGCCGAGATTACCGTCTGAATCGCTTCGAAATGAGGCGCTAAACCATAGAAGAAATCGGTATTCGGCGTTAAGGTAAATGGCAGTTGTTCAAAACCAAAGTGAGCTTGATACATACGACGACCTGGCTTAGTGAGACACTGCCACTCTATATAGAGAAAATAAGCAATTACTCTTCATCAGGGAACCACTGTTGAAGAAGATCACGTGAACGCTCCAACTCATTTTGCCAAGTATTCACACCCACGATCGTTGGCTTAAGCAAGATCACGAGTTCAGTTTTTTGCGTTAACTGATTGGTGTTACGGAACAAATGACCTAAGGCTGGAATATCACCGAGGAATGGAACTTTAGAGGTCACATCACTGGTGTTGGATTTCATCAAACCACCAATAACAACCACATCGCCATCTCGAGCTCGAATCACTGAGTCAGACTCACGAATAGAGCTTTTCGCCAAAGGAAGCTGCACCACACCCGTTGTAGAACCAAGGTTGAGCTCTTTCACTTCTTCCTCGACCTCAATAACGGCTGGGTGAACATGTAAGAATACGCTACCTTTATCATCTATCTGAGGGGTCACATCTAAGGAGATACCCGAAAAGAACGGAGTTAACTCAACCTCAGGTGCGACGTTCGCGTTGTCACCACTGCCTACCGCGCTAGATAAATCCGTCACGTAGTATTCGTCAGTACCCACTTTGATAACCGCTTTCTGGTTGTTTGCAGCTGTGACTCGTGGGCTTGATAGAACGTTCAGGTCACCTTGAGTATCCATAAAGCTCAATACCGCTTCAAAACTGCCATCTGAGATCGTTACGTTGGTTTGCCCGCCTAACAAAGAGCTGATCGCATCTAATGGAGGCAAAGTTCCACCAGGTCGATCAATTACCACACCGCCGCTGCCAATCGACTTAGATAAATTAGACCAGCTAATACCTTGTTGGTAACCATCACTCAAGGTTACTTCCATGATTTTGGCTTCTAGGATAACTTGACGCTGCAGGCGTTTTTGAGAAATACCTAAGAACTCTCGAACCTCACGAATTTCGTCAGGGTAAGCACGCACTGTAATCACACTCGCTTGCGGGGTCACGACAACGCTTTGCCCATCGCCCGAGCCAATTAAGTGAGCAACCGCCGCTTCAAGCTGTGGCCAAAAATCACTTTCAGAGGTCGTTTCAATCTCTGTACCACCATTCGATGTCGAGTTTGATGAATTAGAAGAGTTAGATGAATTTGACGAGTTTGAGTTCGAGTTTGAAGAGCTCGATGAATTCGAATCTGAGTTAGAGATCGTACCGGTGGTGATCGTCGTTAGTGAGCGACCAGAACGCTTAACTTGTAAGTAATCGACAGGGATCGTTACGGTGCGAAGACCGGCAGGATAAACTTGAATCACTTTGCCACGCTTTTCAATATCGTAGCCATACATATCTTGAGCAACAGCCAGTACCTCATCTAACGTCACGTCCGTTAGATTAAGCGTAAGGTTTCCAGACACACTTGGGTGAATAGCCGCACTATATTCCGTACCTTTCACTAAGCTGGCAAAAAAAGTTCTCGCTTCAACGCCTTTTGCCTGAATACGAAAACGCTTAACCGTTTCCATCCCCGGAGACATCGAGTCAGAATTAAGCTGAGGCATAAGGTCATCTTGAACCGACGAAGGCAGCTCATGAAGCGCTCTGCTATTGGCTTCATTAATTGATTCGTTTAAAGACTCTTTAATCTCAACAGGATCTCTATGCCCCATCGAACAGCCGACTAAAGATGACACTAGGATTGCTACTACAAGTTTACGCATGTCTTCACTCTAACCTTAATTATTCTTAACATCTAAAGAGAACATCTCTAATTTCCACTGCTTAGAGCTTCTCTGCAGAGTGACGTATTCTGGATCTATGTTCTTAACTCGGTACCCTCTGATCGTTTCCCCTTGTCCGAGAATCTGACCATTCATAATCGCATAGCAAGGCGTATCTCCCTTACACACGATGCTTTCTAAAGAAGGCAAGCGATAACGAGTTGGTGCTTTCTTAGCTGGCGCCGTTTTCTGTTGAGGTGAAAGCCAGCCTAATGGCGCCGTGGGATCTTGCTCAGCCCACACAAAAGAGCTACTAAATAGCAAGGTCAACAAAAGAGTTCTAACCACCGATAAACTCCTGTCTAGTACCTAATGTGTAAACCTCGAACACCAGTCGAGCTTTAGGATATTCTTCTACTGAGTATTCAAATGTGCGCCAGTAGTAACTCACAGGTAGAGACTCAAGTGCTTGAAGGTAAGCTGAGATATCAAAGTAACTGCCGGTTAGCTCCATTCTTACAGGGTGAAGAAAGTAGCCTGAATATTCGCTGGTCTCTTTATTGTTCGAAATCGCTTCTGGTTTTAATGACTCTAGCGATTCAAGCTTTAGTCCATTACCGGCGTTAAGAACGCTCTCCAGTAACTGCGACATTTGAGAAGGTGTGATTAATCCATCAACAATCTGAGAAAGCTGAAGAGAGAGATCTTGGCTCTCCACCAGCAGCTTTTTGTACTCTCGATTAATTTCTTTGTCTGGGTCTTTGTTTAACTGAGCTTGCAGAACAAGTAACTCACCTTGCTGCCTTTGATTCGATTGAGTCAGGCTGCTCGCCTTGGCATTTTTAGCTTGTAGATCAAGATACGCAGGCTCAACCAATAAGGTGAACAACAACATCGATAGGCCAACAAAACCACACACAAAAAGTAGCCATTTTTCTCTTTGACTTAATGCAAGAAACTTATCGCTCAGCTGGTTCCACTGCTGCATTATTTACTCTCCCGACGAGTACTTAGCTCAAACGTCACCACATCCTGATCATTACGGCCAATTTTTAGTTTTTCAAAAGTGCGTCCGACTAAATTAAGCTCACTTTTAAACTGACCAATCCAGTTCGGAACGACATTTGCGTTACGAGCCAAGCCACTAAGATCTAAAGTATCGTGGGTCATGTAGATGTGCGAAAGAGAAATGTCATTTCGGCCTAATTTAGCTAAGGAATTCATGACGCCAGAATACCCGACTTGTTGGGATTCGTCGTATTGTCCAACAGCCTTCAAAGCCTCTTTTTTAGCCTCAGTCTCACGTTTGAGACGCGCAACCGCCGCGACTTTCTCTGGAGACGGTTTATGCTGAGTTAACTTACTATTCAATTGGTTAACTTGCTTGTTAAGTTGATTCGAGTCTTGTTGCAGGGCTGTTAGCTCTTTATCTAGATTAGAAACTTGATACTGCATTGCGAAGTAACTACCAAGCATCAAAACACAAATTACTCCCCAGCTCGCAACAACATTGGTCAGCGTAAAATATTCTTTTTTAGGCTTAAGGTGTTCAGGGTAAAGATTGACCTTAAACGTCTCTTTTTCAGCTGCAAGTTTAAGCAACAAACACTCTGAATTATCACGCTCACCTTCAACCAACAGTGAAACTGTCGAGCTCAATGTACTGTTTAAGGCACTTTGTAACTCTGCTTCATCTTCTTCGTCACAACAGATTTTAAGCTGGTGAAGCTGGGTGCCTTTAATTTGAGAAGAAAGGTAATCAATCGAGCGTTGAAGCTCTAAAGCGAGGCCATCTAACTGCAGAGCACTTGACGCAACACCCGTTAAAGGTGGCACAACACTGCGGATGGTTCTTTGAAAACAAACGGTATTTTCGACAAACGCACCCAATTTAAAGTGTGAATTGACGCTACGTTGTAAAAGAATGAAATTAGACAGTTCGCCTGCACTGTAACCCCAGATTTCATCTTCAGGAGCAACACCTATTAATTCAACCTGAGCCGAATTAGTGATATTCAAAAGCTTGTCCAACAGCTTTTTAGGCAGGACATATACTTGCAGCTTGTTCGACGTTGGTAACGCGACCGCACTCGCAGTAATTTCCGTGACTCTTTCTGAAACAAGATCTTTGAGTAAAAAAGGCAGTGCTACCGACCATTCACTCTCTGGAATGTCCGGTTTATCAATTTGGTAGGTTTGGTAGTAGTTAGCACAGACAATCAGTTGGACGCTATTACTGGTAAACGCCTCACTGCTAAGCGATTTTTTTAGCGCACTCTCCCAGTCCCCATTAACCACGGGAATGCTGGCTACTTGAGGATCTTGTTCTGTCGATGAAATATAAATGGCGTCATTGCCCAGCAAGACAACTTGCGAGCTACCTTTATTATTCGTTGGCTTTATTTTGTCTAAAATCGCTTTAAAATTCATTCTTAACTACTACTCTTACGCCATCGATTTCTTCGTCCAACTTTGACAACAGATTCCGCTTTCGCGGCTTTTTCTGCTTGATTAGGCAAAGGGATAATTTGTTGTTCTTCGTCGAAATATCTCCCTTGATAGCCGTTAATGCCTAACTCTATCAAGGTATTCTTTTCTTGTTTTGTCTCGACTCCAACGGCAATAACTTGAGTTGGAGAATCACCACACGCCCCAATTAAGCTTCGAACAAACAGTTGGTTCTCATGCCTTTGGTCGATTTTCTTTATTAGGCTTCGATGAAGCTTAATATAATTAACCTTCAAATCCTTTATATAGTGAGTGCTAACAATGGTTCGCCCAGCTTGGCCAACCACAACTTTACACCCTAAACCTCGCAACATCTTTGCCACCGGTCTCATATAATCAAGATGAGCAATCAAGTGCCCTTCTGGAAACTCAAACGCAAGCTGAGAGCGGTGTTGAGCAGAGAGCTGTAACAACTCACTCCTAAACCACTTAAAGTGCTGTTTATTAGCAAACGGGGTAACATTCAGATTCACTGAATAGTTGATAGGTTGAGTTGATTCTTTCAACGATTTCAACACAACCTTTAGAACCGATTGGTCCATTTGAGCTTGATAACCCACTTGCTCTACCGCAGGCATAAATCGAGACGATTTCAATAAACCTTTGTCAGGATCCTGAATTCTAGTAAATATTTCTCTATGTAATTCATTAACTTGACCAGATTCCGGCATAAGATAACACCGCTGAGCAAAGATTACTAAATTTTCAGGAAGCAGCGCTTTATCAAGTAATGTTCTCCAACGAACACTGCCTCTATCAAGCTCATTCTTATTCTCTTTCGGGTAACGGCTCCAGTTATTAATACGCTCTAACTGAGCACTCTTTAGTGCCGTTTCCGTTTCATCCATGATCTGGCTATGACGCTCACCTTCGGTATACATGGTCACACCAATATGACACCAGTTATCCGACTCTAAAGGCTCTGGCGGAGTTAGCTTATCTAACTGCCTTAAACACTGAGCAGCCAAGGTCGCAATATCTTTTGCGCCCTGATGAGGGATAAATACAGCAAAGTCCGCTTCGTAATAGCGAGAAAAAATGACATCGGGATAGCGTTGAACGATATTCGACAGTACTTCACCGACTTCAATAATAAAGCCGTCTGTGGTTTGCTTATCGTTAGCATCACTAACTTGCTCCCATTCGTCGATACGTATCAGTAACACACCGCCTCGAGCACCACTTTCATGCAGTGCCGATTCCAGCTTATTATCGAATAAAACTCGGTTTGCCGTTCCCGTGAGTTTATCTAGGAAAGTATGGGTACGAATAAAGGTATCAAAGCGACTTCGTTCTTGACGAGCATCTTGTAGCTCTTCAATCAATACATCTAAGGCTTCGCTTGCGGTATAAGGCCACTCTCGCTCATCTCCCTTTGCATGAGCTTCAACCTGACCGGCCAAGATCATTCTTCCTCGCTCTTCCAAGATTTCAGAACCCATGAGTTGTTCTTTCAACCAACGAACACCGCGAGCAAGACAGAACAGAACCAATGCGACAGCCAAAGTAATTGACCACATCGCTTCCATTGAGTAGTTGTAGCCAATATAAGGAGGAAGTGCTTTAAATTCGATTCGGTAGCCTTGATTACGCTCTAAAATGAAGCTTTTCTCATAAAGACGATTGGGATCAATTTGTGGGGAGGTATCTTTGAAACGATAAACGATGCCGGTCTTGTTCGAGAGTTTCATCTCAACAATATTGCTCGCCTGCAACATCTTAGGCATCCAACGCTGCATTGAATACGCGGCGTCAGGGTCTTCCATCTCTTTATCTACAACGTCGACAATGCCAACCAAATAATGGTCTAAATATTCCTGTCCAATACGCTTAAAGGAAAGTGTGCCACCAATAAAAAGAATGAACATCGCGCTGATCACTATCACGGTGACAAATGCGACCAATCGAGTGCTCAATTTTAGTGTCGGGGTATATCTCATGAATAACGAAATCCTTTTCAACTCACATTATACCGTATTGCTACTTATACTATAAATTGACGTTGTAAATAAAGCGTTAAGAATTGTAGGTAACAAAAAGCCGCGATGAACGCGGCTTTTTCCAATTTAATACTGTCTTTATAATATATTAAAAACAGGGATTAAAATGGGATGTCATCATCAAAATCCATTGGCGGCTCATTATATTGAGGTTGAGCCTGCTGAGGAGCTTGTTGAGGTGCTTTTGGCTGCTGTTGAGCGGGAGCACTGTATTGTTGTTGCTGTGGCTGCTGTGGCTGACCCCAACCACCTTGCTGTTGGTTGTTACCCATGCCACCTTGAGCAGGAGCACCACCTTGAGCACGGCCGCCAAGCATTTGCATTACACCATTGAAGCCTTGAACAACCACTTCAGTTGTGTAGCGATCTTGACCGCTTTGATCTTGCCATTTACGAGTTTGAAGTTGACCTTCAATGTAAACTTGAGAACCTTTACGTAGGTACTCACCAGCAACTTCCGCAAGCTTGCCAAACAGAGCAACACGGTGCCATTCTGTTTTTTCACGCTGCTCGCCAGTTGCTTTATCACGCCATGACTCTGACGTTGCAATGGTAATGTTCGCTACTGCGCCGCCATTTGGCATGTAACGAATTTCAGGGTCATTACCTAGGTTACCCACTAATATAACTTTGTTAACTCCACGGCTAGCCATGATTTGCTCCGTCTAAATTCATAGTCTCAGAAAATTTTAGCGCACAAGAATAGCATGCTTTTCTACAGTGATAAATCGCATTCCTATTCTCTCCTCACTACAAAGAATAAAAACGTAACAAATCATGATATTCAGAGCGATGTTGCTTTTTTCTCCACTTACAAACCACTCATTTACTTTGATAATTGATATTCAACGCAAGTCACTATCAAGGCGCTAGAGAAGCTAAAGCCTGCATGACAACGTGGAATCTAATCCCACTCAAACAGGACGTTTCAATGAGAAAATCAAGATACGCTCGCACTTTACACTTTCTGTGCATCGACCCAAACGATACCTATCTACATGTAAAAGAGATAGAAAAGCATTTATCTATTGTTCTCTACAAAATGACACCCGACGAATTAATGCTAGTTGATAGAAAGCGGAGTAACCGGATCTTGCTCGTCGATTACAGAGAGGTACCACAACTACTGATTATTTGTCCTAACCTGACTGTTATGTGGAAAAATCACGAAATCATTTTATTCAATGTCCCCCAGCAACTTCCAACCTCAGAGCTTCTTACCTATGGGGTACTAAAAGGACTCTTTTACAACACTGAACAAAAGGACAAGATTGCTCGTGGTCTTCAAGAAGTCATTGATGGCGATAACTGGCTGCCAAGGAAGGTAACCAATCAACTGTTGTTTTATTATCGCAATATGGTCAATACCAACACCACACCAACCAATGTTGATTTAACCATTCGTGAGATCCAGGTGATTCGCTGTCTTCAATCCGGGTCTTCAAACACACAAATCGCCGATGACTTGTTTATTAGTGAGTTCACGGTTAAATCTCACCTCTATCAAATATTCCGTAAGCTTGCGGTAAAAAATAGAGTTCAAGCGATAGCATGGGCAAACCAGAACCTGCTTGCATAATCGACCCACCTCTTAGTCTGACGATAATTTTGAGGGAAGCTCTAGTAAACCATGGCTATTGTTGCTGAATTTTCGACATAACTTATGCTAGAGTTGCCCTCAGAAATATCAACCACTCAGGTTGAATCAATAATTATTATAGATAAAGGGTCTTATCATGATCAAAAAGTGCCTTTTCCCGGCAGCTGGCTACGGTACACGTTTTTTACCTGCAACCAAGTCAATGCCTAAAGAAATGATGCCTGTAGTAAACAAACCTCTGATTGAATACGGTGTAGAGGAAGCTATCGAAGCTGGTATGGATGGAATGTGCATCGTTACTGGACGTGGTAAGCACTCGATCATGGATCACTTTGATAAAAACTACGAGCTTGAGCACCAGATTAGCGGCACCAATAAAGAAGACCTATTGGTTAATATCCGTGAAACGATTGAAGCGGCAAACTTCACCTACATTCGTCAACGTGAGATGAAAGGCCTTGGCCATGCTATTTTAACGGGTCGCGAACTTGTAGGCGATGAACCGTTCGCAGTAGTACTTGCTGATGACCTTTGTGTGAACGAGCAACAAGGCGTGCTAGCTCAGATGGTTGCGCTATACAAACAGTTCCGCTGTTCTATTGTTGCTGTACAAGAAGTTCCAGAAGAAGAGACTCACAAGTACGGTGTTATCTCTGGCGAAATGATCAAAGATGACCTTTTCCGAGTTGATGACATGGTAGAGAAGCCAGAGCAAGGTACAGCACCAAGCAACCTAGCGATCATTGGTCGTTATATTCTGACTCCAGATATCTTTGAATTAATCGAGCAGACAGAACCAGGTAAAGGCGGCGAAATCCAGATCACTGATGCATTGCTAAAACAGGCAAAAGCAGGCTGTGTATTGGCTTACAAATTTAAAGGCCAACGTTTTGACTGTGGTAGTGTTGAAGGCTATATCGAAGCAACAAACTACTGCTTCGAAAACCTATACAAGAAAGACCAGCAGCAAATCGAGCTAGGTAAACACTCGACCAAGAAAGAAGCATAACGACTGGTTAATCACTAACGTTACTGATTTTAGAAAGGGCGACTCTTTGAGTCGCCCTTTTTGTTTACTGTTTTTTTATCCAGTAAAACTTTGCACAAATCTCACTCTATGTAATACTTTAGCCACTTAAAATTACATGGTCTATTGAGATGGATAAAATAGAAATTAGAGGCGCTCGTACGCATAACCTCAAAGACGTCAACCTAACCATTCCACGTGACAAACTGACTGTCATCACCGGATTATCGGGTTCAGGAAAGTCGTCACTTGCGTTTGACACACTCTACGCAGAAGGTCAGCGTCGTTATGTTGAATCTCTGTCTGCTTACGCTCGTCAATTTCTATCTCTTATGGAAAAGCCTGATGTCGACCATATTGAAGGTCTGTCTCCAGCTATCTCAATAGAACAAAAATCGACTTCACATAACCCTCGCTCAACCGTCGGTACCATTACCGAAGTCTATGATTACCTCAGATTATTGTATGCGCGAGTAGGCGAACCTCGCTGTCCAGACCACAACATCCCTCTAGCAGCACAAACCATCAGTCAAATGGTCGATAAGGTCTTAGAACTGCCTGAAGGCTCAAAGATGATGTTGATGGCACCGATTGTCAAAGAGCGCAAAGGTGAGCATGTTAAAACACTGGAAAACTTAGCTGCGCAAGGCTTTATCCGAGCCCGAATTGATGGTGAAACCTGCGATCTATCCGATCCACCAGCACTTGAACTTCATAAGAAGCACACCATTGAAGTTGTGGTAGACAGATTCAAGGTTCGTCCTGATCTTCAACAGCGTTTAGCCGAGTCATTCGAGACCACATTAGAGCTATCTGGCGGTATCGCTGTCGTCGGCTGGATGGACGAAACGGATCAAGAAGAGATCGTATTCTCTGCTAACTTCGCTTGTCCTAAATGTGGTTACAGCATGCAAGAGCTTGAGCCTCGCCTGTTCTCATTTAATAACCCGGCAGGAGCATGTGGTACGTGTGATGGTCTTGGTGTTCAACAGTATTTTGATCCAAGCCGAGTGATTTTAGATGAGAACCTAAGCATTGCTGAAGGTGCGATAAAAGGTTGGGATCAAAAGAACTACTACTATTTCCAGATGCTAACGTCGCTTTCAGAACATTATGGTTTTGATCTGTATGCGCCATTTAATTCTCTACCGAAAAAGACTCAAGAGATCATTCTAAAAGGATCAGGTCGAACTGAAGTGGAATTCAAGTACATCAATGACCGAGGTGATATTCGAGTTAAGCGTCATCCATTCGAGGGCATTTTAAATACCTTAGAGCGCCGTTACCGTGATACTGAATCTAGCGCGGTGCGTGAAGACCTTGCCAAATACATCTCAACCAAGTCGTGTTCTAGCTGTGATGGCACTCGCCTGAGACTAGAAGCTCGCAATGTTTTCATTGGTGATACAACACTTCCGGAAATCGTTGAACTTAGCATTGCTGACGCACTACAATTTTTCCAAGAATTGAAGCTAGACGGTCAACGTGGGCAGATCGCAGATAAAGTGATGAAAGAGATCAATGATCGTCTGCATTTCTTAGTCAACGTTGGTTTGAACTACCTTAACCTATCACGCAGTGCTGAAACGCTGTCTGGTGGTGAGGCGCAACGTATTCGTTTGGCGAGCCAAATCGGTGCCGGTTTAGTTGGCGTTATGTATGTACTTGATGAGCCATCAATTGGTCTCCACCAGCGCGATAATGAACGTCTATTGCAAACCTTAATTCACCTGAGAGACTTAGGTAATACGGTACTTGTTGTGGAACATGACGAAGATGCAATTCGTTGTGCTGACCATGTTATCGATATCGGTCCAGGAGCAGGGGTGCACGGTGGTCACGTGGTGGCAGAAGGTACCATGCAAGACATCATCGAAAACCCGAACTCCTTGACAGGCCAATACCTGAGCGGTGCTAAAGAAATTGCAGTGCCTGAAAAGAGAACGCCTATCGACAAGAAAAAGGTCGTCGAGATCGTTGGCGCAACGGGGAACAACCTAAAGAATGTGACCGCGACAATTCCTGTTGGCTTGTTCAGTTGTATTACGGGCGTATCAGGTTCGGGTAAATCAACGCTTATCAACGATACCTTCTTTAAAGTCGCCCACACTCAATTAAACGGTGCCACGACTGCAGTTCCAGCAAAGCACAAAAAGATTAAAGGGTTAGAACATTTTGATAAGGTAATCGACATAGATCAAAGCCCTATCGGTCGTACACCAAGATCAAACCCTGCGACCTACACAGGGATTTTCACCCCTATTCGTGAACTATTCGCGGGCACTCAGGAATCACGTTCTCGTGGTTACAAGCCAGGTCGATTCAGCTTTAACGTTCGTGGTGGTCGTTGTGAGGCTTGTCAGGGAGACGGCGTAATCAAGGTAGAGATGCACTTCTTACCCGATGTGTATGTGCCTTGTGATGTGTGTAAAGGTAAGCGTTATAACCGTGAGACTCTAGAGGTCCGCTACAAAGGCAAAACCATTGACGAAGTTCTAGAGATGACTGTGGAAGATGCTCGTGAATACTTCAACCCGGTACCTGTTATCGCTCGTAAACTGCAAACTTTAATGGACGTTGGCCTCTCTTACATTCGCTTAGGGCAAGCAGCTACAACCTTATCTGGAGGTGAAGCTCAGCGTGTTAAATTAGCGCGTGAACTGTCTAAACGAGACACGGGAAAAACCTTATACATTCTCGATGAGCCAACAACAGGCCTTCATTTCCACGATATCCAGCAGCTACTGACGGTATTACATAGACTGCGTGATCACGGTAATACAGTTGTCGTGATTGAGCACAACCTAGATGTCGTTAAAACAGCAGACTGGATCCTAGATCTTGGCCCAGAAGGTGGGCAAGGTGGTGGTGAGATTGTTGCAGAGGGTACACCTGAAGATGTGGCGTTAGTCGAAGGTTCACACACTGCTCGCTTCCTTAAGCCTATGTTAAATTTGAAGTAGGTGTAAAATAGCGCCCTGCGGGCAGACAGAAAAATGTTAAAGTAACAGAGCTTGTTTCAGAAGGAACAAGCTCTGTTTTTATAAGGTTAGGGATTTATGGCAACAATACACACTAGCGGTACTCAGCTAGAAAATCAGGTCACTCAGCTACCACTCAACAAAGCATTTCTGGCTTCTTTAGCTGTTGTATTCTTGTTAGCTATGCATTTTTTTATGCCGAATCCTGGTGGTTCGGGCCTTGCTCTATCCTTTAACCCTACCACTTGGCTAGCGCTAAGCTTCACGCTAGCGATTGGCTTTTACCAACTCGCGACCAATCGAGTACTCAAGTATTCCAAATTAACAATTGGCTTGTTGATTAGCTGCATCATACTCACGCTACCCATTTTATACAGCAATGCTGCACCTCAAGGAGCGTCAGGACGCTTGCTTGGATTGTGGGCGGGCTTTGCCTTATTTGTGGTGCTGCAGCAATTTAAGTTCAGCAATAAACACAAGCAACGTATGTTGTGGTTCATTGTACTTGCTGTTGTTATACAAGCACTATTTGGCTATGTGCAATATTTCTTATTAGAACCTGGCAACCTATTTGGCTACAACACTGCTGCAAACCGACCATATGGGATATTTCAACAACCGAATGTAATGGCAAGCTTTCTTGCTACTGGTTTTGTGCTGTCCGCTTACCTTTTAGCAAGGCAGCCGGCTAAATATAACCATAAGATCAGCGAATCATTCCTACTGTATTTAACTCCAACCTTAACCGTGCCCTTGCTGATCATCATTGCATCACGTACCGGATGGTTGGCCGCTGTCATTGGGTTTATCTGCATTCTGCCCTATCTATACAAGTTCTCGACCAAGAAACGCTTCTACGGATGGTGCGCATCAGTGCTCGTCGGTGTCGTCGTCGCTTTTTCGGTGATCAGCCTAAGTGCGACTGATAGCCTCGCTAGCAAGAAAGCGAACCTAGAAAGCCCGCGCGCTTATACGTTCCCGCAAGCTTTAGATATGATGATCGAAAAGCCATTTACAGGTTATGGTTACGGGAAATTTGAGTCTGAATACACGCTATATACAGCTCGCCAATATCAACTCAACTCGAACTATCATCCAGGTCTTCCTTCAATGGATCACCCGCACAATGAGTTCCTGTTTTGGGGAGTTGAAGGGGGGATTGTACCAATCATCGGAATCTTGATTGCTGCAATATTGGTGATGTCACGCATAACAAGTTCAGCAAAGGGAACACGTCTAGCCCTGCTCGCGTTATTTATCCCAATCCTTTTGCACTCTCAACTTGAGTATCCTTTTTACCACTCGGCGATTCACTGGATAACATTCATTATATTGATTTACTGGGTAGATCAGCGCTCTTCCCTACATTATCAACAGTCGTTCAGTATCATCAGCAAGACCCTATTTAGAGTGTTGAGCTTAGTGCTCCCTATTTTGGTCAGTTTTTATATGTTGAGCGCCCTGCACACCAACTATGTACTGACTAAGTTTGAACTGTCTAAGCCGAAAAATCCGGACATTCTTAAGCAGGTAACGAACCCAGTGGTGTGGAAAGATCGCTACGATTGGGATATATACAGCACTTACCTTAATATCGGCCTCTACAAAGCCGACCCGAGCCTTATACAGCCTTACATCGATTGGTCACTGGAGATCATTAAGAGCAAACCAAGACCGGCTTTCTACAGCAATCTGATTCTGGCGTATCAAGGCCTAGGAGAAGAAAGTAAAGCAGAGCAAATTCGTAGCGAAGCGAACTTTTTATTCCCTAACAGAGACTTTTCAAAGGTTCAGTATAAGAAAGTGTCACAAGCAGAAGATAACGTTTCGTCTGCAGAATAATGTTAAGAATTCGCAACGCAAGCTTCACTTAGTAGGCAGTAGGAGCTTGGGGTAGATACAAAAAAGCGCACGATCTCTCGTGCGCTTTTCTTTTTAATTTCAGTTCATGCAGCTACTTCAAAACATCTTTTAGCGCTTTTAGGCACAACGCGACATTCTCTTTACGAGCACCGTAACCCATTAGGCCGATACGCCATGCCTTACCAGCCAAAGAGCCAAGCCCAGCACCGATTTCAAGATTATATTCTTCTAAAAGCTGCGTTCTGACCTTAGCCTCATCAATTCCTTCTGGGAAATAAAGTGCATTAAGCTGCGGCAGGCGGCTCTCTTCATCAACCACAAACTTTAACCCTAGAGCTTCTACGCCTTCTTTAAGCTCTTGGTGCATCGCATGATGACGAGACCACGCATTATCTAAGCCTTCATTTTTCAACAAAACCAGCGACTCATGCAGAGCATAAAGGCTGTTCACGGGTGCGGTATGGTGGTAGCTACGCTTACCTTCTCCACTCCAGTAACCTAATACTAAACTTTGATCCAAAAACCAGCTTTGCACTGGTGCTTTACGGGCTTTCATTTTATCAACCGCACGCTGAGAGAAAGTCACTGGAGATAGCCCTGGCACACAAGACAGACACTTTTGGCTGCCAGAATAAACCGCATCAAGCTGCCACTCATCAACCAGCAATGGCACACCACCTAATGATGTCACTGCATCAACAATCGTTAACGCATCAAACTGACGAGCGACAGCAGAGATAGCTTGAGCATCAGATAACGCTCCGGTTGATGTCTCTGCATGCACAAATGCAACAGCAACGGCATCGGGGTTTTCTGCCAATGCTTGTTCTACCTTTTCAACTGAAACGGGCTTGCCCCATTCGTCATCAACAAGGATCGCTTCGCCACCACAACGCACCACGTTTTCTCGCATACGCTCACCGAAGACACCGTTACGACAAACAATCACCTTTTCACCAGGCTCAATCAAGTTAACAAAACAGGTCTCCATACCCGCACTGCCCGGTGCAGAAACGGCAATCGTAAATTCGTTTTCAGTCTGAAAAGCGTATTTAAGAAGCTGTTTAAGCTCGTCCATCATCGCAATAAACAGCGGATCTAAGTGACCTATGGTTGGACGGCTCAAAGCCTGTAACACTTGAGGTGAGATATCTGAAGGACCAGGTCCCATTAACGTTCGGTGTGGTGGATAAAAGCTATCGATAGCAGTAGTGAGTGGTAAATTAGACATGTACATCCCTTACGTTAATGTTGTGAACAATCCACCCTAAAGCAAATTGATTACCTCAGCAATTAGCCATAAGTATTGAGGTCAAACCACTGTCACATAATTGTTAAAATTATTTTTCAATTATCTCAAGTTACGGATTGACATTGTTACCACAAAAACGTTCAATGAAACGGCTATCTAGCAGAAGAGGAGCACTGCCCAGGCAGATGTTTTGTGGAACCGCATTTCCAATACAAAACATTTATGGGGAGCAGTGCCGAGATAATAAAAGGATGCAGGACCTTTATTATCGGTTGAGCGGGCTGAATCCCTTCAACTGTCGCCATTTCTATATGGTGAAGAGCTTCTGAGGTTACTATTCTAATAATTCCTCTCTTTTTGCTCTAAAACTCTCTTCGAAAAACATCGGACGTTGGATTACCCAACCGTAATTTTATTTTAGGAAGTCGTGGGAGATATATCGTGAGTGCATCTAATGTAGCTGGTTCTTTTAATGTCGCTAAGTTTGGTGGAACAAGTGTTGCCAACTTTGAAGCAATGAGCCGTTGTGCTGCCATTATTGAAAACAACTCAAACACGAAACTGGTCGTGAGTAGTGCATGCTCTGGTGTCACTAACTTGCTGGTTGAACTGGCAAATGGTGTTCAAGATAAAGCACGTCGTCAGGAATTAATGGCGCAATTAGCGGAGATTCATAACGCAATTCTTGACCAACTCGCAGATCCAATCAGCATCGAAAAAGAAGTCCACAGCATTCTTGATGACATTGCGAGCGCTGCCGAGGCTGCATCGTTTCAAACAAGCACTAAGTTAACCGATCACTTAGTCGCGTGCGGTGAATTGATGTCGACACACCTTCTTGCTCAAATCCTTCGCGAACGTGGTACATCCGCGGTTCGCTTCGATATCAGAGAAGTGATGCGCACCAATGATGATTTCGGCAAAGCTGAACCTCAGCTTGAAGAGATTTCAGTGCTAGCGAAAGAGAAACTGATTCCACTGTGCCAACAACAAGTTGTCGTCACACAAGGTTTTATCGGTGCTGATAGCGAAGGCAACACCACGACTTTAGGCCGCGGTGGCAGTGATTACTCAGCAGCACTGATTGCCGAATCTGTACAGGCGATTGGTCTAGAAATCTGGACGGATGTTCCGGGTATCTACACCACTGACCCTCGTATTGCACCTAAAGCTTCTCCTATCCCAGAGATCAGCTTTAGTGAAGCATCGGAAATGGCAAACTTTGGTGCGAAGATCTTGCACCCATCGACTCTAGTACCTGCACTACGCCACCAAATACCGGTATTTGTCGGCTCTTCAAAAGCACCAGAGTTGGGTGGAACTTGGATTCGCCAACAGGTGGAAAGCTCTCCACTATTCAGAGCCCTCGCCCTTCGCTGCAACCAAACCATGGTTACGCTGCGTAGCGCTAATATGTTCCATGCTTACGGCTTTCTTGCGAAAGTGTTCGAGATCCTTGCTAAACATAAGATCTCGGTCGATCTTATCACCACTTCAGAGATCAGTGTTTCACTAACACTCGATCAAACGGATACCTCTGGTGGTGCCCCTGAGTTACCTGAAGCCGCTCGCATTGAGCTTGAGGAGCTGTGTTCTGTAGATATTGAACACGACCTATGCCTTGTTGCTCTTATTGGTAACAACATGAGTGAAAGCAAAGGCTATGCAAAGCAGGTCTTCGGCACTCTTGAAGACTTCAACCTACGCATGATTTGTTACGGTGCAAGCCCACACAACCTGTGCTTCTTACTAAATGAATCTGTTTCTAAGTTGGCGATTCAAAAACTGCACCAAGAATTATTTGAATAGAAAGTCCGTTTATCATCGACAGATAAATCACAAATACAAAAAGGGTTGCTATTTAGCAACCCTTTCTCTTTTTACTTTACGAATCAAAGCTCATCATAGATTCAAACTAGTTAATGTTAGGACCTAACCACTTCTCGGCTTCTAACATATCCCAACCTTTGCGGTCAGCATAGCTATCCACTTGATCCTGTTGAATCTGTGCAATAGCAAAGTATCTAGCATCAGGGTGTGAGAAATACATACCAGACACTGAGGCACCAGGCCACATCGCGTAGCTTGTCGTTAATGACATATCGATTGCCTTTTCAACGTCCATCAGCTCCCACAACGTACCTTTCTCTGTATGCTCTGGGCAAGCAGGGTAACCTGGAGCTGGACGAATACCTTGGTATTTCTCTCGAATCAAATCGTCGTTAGACAAATTCTCATCTGGCGAGTAACCCCAAATATCCTTTCTCACTTCTTTATGCAGATATTCCGCGAACGCCTCAGCCAATCGGTCAGCAACCGCCTGAATCATAATCGCGTTGTAGTCATCGCCTTTCGCTTTGTATTCATCAGCCAGCTCTCGCTCACCAATACCACCCGTAACCGCAAAGCCACCAATCCAATCCGCTTTACCGCTTTCTTTTGGCGCAATGTAATCAGACAAACAGTAGTTAAAGCCTTTTGGTTTCTCTGTTTGTTGACGAAGATTGTGTAGAACTTTTAGAACTTCGGTACGAGATTCATCGGTATACACCTCAATATCATCACCAACACTGTTCGCTGGGAACATGGCACACATACCACGCGCTTCAAGCAGCTTCTCTTTCTCTACGCGATCCAGTAAATCATTAGCATCTTTGAATAAACGTTTTGCCTCTTCACCCACTTCTTCATGATCAAGGATTGCAGGGTATTTACCAACCAATGACCATGTCATAAAGAATGGAGTCCAATCGATGTACTGACGCAAAGTTGCCACATCAAAATCATTGAAGATGTGAACTCCCGGCTTAGCGGGTGCCGGTGGCGTATACGCATCCCAATCGATAGCAACTTTATTGGCACGAGCTCTTTCAAGCGTGACAGGCTTGGTACGAGGCTTCTTACGATTGTGCTGATCTCGAACGCGATCGTAATCGATATCCAGCTTCTCAACGAAAGCGGGTTTCAATTCATCAGAAAGTAGTGAGGTACAAACACCCACTGCACGCGAGGCATTATTTACGTATACAACAGGTTCTGAATAATTCTGCTCAATCTTAACTGCTGTGTGAGCTTTAGATGTGGTTGCACCGCCAATCAGAAGAGGCAGCTTGAAACCCTGTCTCTCCATTTCTTTAGCAACATGTACCATTTCATCAAGAGACGGTGTAATCAGCCCAGACAGGCCAATAATGTCGACATTCTCTTCTTTCGCTACCTTGAGAATCTTCTCGCAAGAAACCATCACACCTAAGTCGATAATTTCGTAGTTATTACACTGTAAAACCACACCAACGATATTTTTACCGATATCGTGAACGTCACCTTTAACGGTCGCTAACAAAATCTTACCGTTAGTTGCGCCCACTTCTTTGGATGCATTAATGAATGGTTCTAAATGGGCAACCGCCTGTTTCATCACACGCGCAGACTTTACAACCTGTGGTAAGAACATCTTACCTTCACCAAACAGGTCACCAACAACGTTCATTCCGTCCATTAGAGGACCTTCAATCACTTCAATAGGACGAGAGGCATTAACACGAGCTTCTTCGGTATCTTCAACAATAAAGTCGGTGATACCTTTTACCAAAGAGTGCTCCAAACGCTTCTCTACAGGCCAAGTTCGCCACTCTAATGCAGATTTATCTTCAACCTTACCAACAGCACGCTCTAGGTATTCGGTCGCCATATCCAGCAATCTTTCAGTCGAATCATCACGACGGTTTAGTACCACATCTTCAACAGCATCACGCAGATCTTCTGGAACATTATCGTAAATTTCCAACTGACCAGCGTTTACAATGCCCATATCCATACCGTTTTTAAAACAGTGATATAGGAATACCGCGTGAATAGCCTCACGGACGTAGTTATTACCACGGAATGAGAATGAAACATTCGACACACCGCCAGAGATCATCGCATGCGGGAGATCGCGTTTGATGTCTCCTACTGCTTCAATGAAATCAACCGCATAGTTATTATGCTCATCGATACCAGTAGCCACTGCGAAAATATTCGGGTCAAAAATAATATCTTCTGGTGGGAAACCGACTTCATCAACAAGAATGTTGTAGGCATTGGTACAGATTTCGACTTTACGCTCTCGAGTATCAGCCTGCCCGACTTCATCAAACGCCATCACGATGACAGCAGCACCATAACGACGAACTAATTTGGCTTGCTCAACAAACTTCTCTTTGCCTTCTTTTAGAGAGATTGAGTTAACGATGCCTTTGCCTTGAATACACTTTAGGCCAGCTTCGATAACTTCCCACTTAGAAGAATCGACCATAACAGGTACTTTCGAGATTTCAGGTTCTGAAGCACATAGATTCAGGAATTTAACCATACACGCCTCGGCGTCTAGCATCCCTTCATCCATGTTGATATCGATAATTTGAGCACCATTCTCGACTTGCTCTCGAGCTACACTCAAGGCTTCGTCGTAGAGCTCTTCTTTGATAAGGCGCTTAAAGCGTGCAGAGCCGGTAACATTGGTCCGCTCACCTACATTCACGAACAAAGATTCTTTAGCTATCGTCAGTGGCTCTAGTCCCGAAAGACGACAAGAAACTGGTAAGTCTGGCAATTGACGCGGCGTTACACCTTCAACGGCCTCAGCCATTTGACGGATATGCTCTGGAGTAGTACCACAACACCCACCAATTAGGTTCAAGAAGCCACTTTCAGCCCACTCTTTAACATGTTCAGCCATATCCTCAGGAGAAAGGTCATACTCGCCAAATGCATTAGGCAAACCCGCATTAGGGTGAGCAGAAACATTGCACTCTGAGATACGAGACATCTCACCGACATACTCACGCAGTTCATCAGGGCCCAATGCACAGTTCAATCCAAATGAGATTGGTTTTACATGACGAAGGGCGTTGTAGAATGCTTCTGTCGTCTGTCCTGAAAGGGTACGACCTGATGCGTCAGTGATGGTACCGGAAATCATCACTGGAAGAGCAATACCCACCTCTTCAAAAACAGATTCAACGGCAAAGGCACACGCTTTCGCGTTTAACGTATCAAAGATAGTTTCAATAAGAATTAAATCTGAACCGCCCTTAATGAGCGCGCGAGTCGATTCAGAATAGGCTTCAACCAGTTCGTCAAAGCTAACATTACGGTAACCTGGATCGTTTACATCAGGCGAGATAGAACAAGTTCGGTTGGTAGGGCCTAATACACCCGCGACGAAGCGAGGTTTATCTGGGGTCTTTGCAGTCCATTCATCAGCTGCTTCACGAGCAAGCTTGGCAGCAGCAAAGTTAATCTCTTCACTAAGGCTTTCCATATCATAGTCGGCCATAGCGATGGTTGTAGCGTTAAAGGTATTGGTTTCGAGGATGTCAGCCCCAGCTTCCAAATACTCCATATGGATATCTTTGATAAGCTTAGGCTGTGTAAGAACTAAAAGGTCATTGTTGCCCTTTAAGTCACTGTGCCAATCAGCAAAGCGTTCACCACGATAGTCTTGCTCTTCCAATTTATAATCCTGAATCATGGTGCCCATGCCACCATCAATCAGTAAAATTCGTTGCTTCAACAGAGCGTCAATCTTTTGCCTTACATTACTTCCCACGGTACAACCTCATTCCTTTAATTATCCCTCCATCCTATCACACATTAAAAAGGAGTCTAGACGTCTAAAAAAGGAAATTGATTACTGAGTCATGACAAAAAAATGTTTGCTATTTGAGCATGAGACAACGAAAATTCATATTCATACTTTGTTACATGTTGGAATCCCAATGTCGGTCTATTACACCTTATGCTTCTTGTCCGCTGCAGCCATGCTTATTGCTTTCGTGAATACAAAAATTGGTAAAATGCAGACAACCATCGCCATCACAGCTGGCTCAATGATGTTATCTCTATTGATTATCATTGCGGGACAAAATAATTGGTTCCAATTGGCAGACATTGCCTCAGAGACCGTTGCCAGTATCAATTTTGAAGATTTCCTTCTAAAAGGGATATTAGGATTCTTACTATTTGCAGGCGGTTTGGGAATCAAATTACCAAACCTAAAAGACCAGAAATGGGAAATAACAGTACTCGCGTTAGGTGCTACGCTGTTTTCAACATTCTTTATCGGTTTTGTGCTGTACGGGTTTTGCCAGTTCATCGGTATTCAATTTGATCTGATTTACTGCCTACTCTTTGGCTCGCTAATCTCTCCAACCGATCCCATCGCCGTGCTAGCAATAGTAAAGAAACTCGACGCTCCCAGAAGAATCTCTACTCAAATCGAGGGAGAATCTCTATTCAACGATGGTTTTGGCTTAGTTATCTTCGTAACCCTATTTACTATCGCATTCGGCACAGAAGCGCCAACCGTCGGTAGTGTGACCATGCTATTCGTTCAAGAGGCGATTGGCGGCATTGTCTATGGTTTTGTTTTAGGTCTTGTATTCCACTACCTAATCAGCAATACCGATGACCACTCGATGGAGTTGCTATTAACCATCGGCATCCCAACTGCTGGTTATGCGTTTGCTGAAGTTCTACATGTATCAGGCCCATTAGCGATGGTGGTATCAGGTATCATGATTGGTAACTGGACTCGCTTTATCGGATTCTCGAAAGAGAGTGAAGATCACCTAGATCATTTCTGGGAGTTGATAGATGAATTCTTAAACGGCGTATTATTCCTACTAATTGGTATGTCGATGCTGTTATTCAAATTCCACCAAGAAGATTGGATCTTAATGGCTTTCGCAGTCCCTCTAGTATTGAGTGCACGTTACTTGAGTGTTTTCTTGTCTTACATCGGATTTAAACGCTTTAGAACTTACAACCCGTGGTCGATTAAGATTCTAACTTGGGGTGGTTTACGCGGTGGCTTAGCACTAGCCATGGCACTTTCAATCCCTTCAGGTATCTGGGTAATTGAAGACAAAGCAATCGATGTTAAAGAGATAATCCTTGTCATGACATACGCCGTTGTTGTGTTCTCTATTCTAGTTCAAGGCTCAACAATCACTCCTATGATAGAGAAAGCAAAACAAGCAGAGAAAGAGCTAGATTAATATCTAAATAGATCAACCAAGGCCGCCTACTTTAGGTGGCCTTTTTTATACCTAATGAAAGTCAAACTCGCCAATTCCCTCACTGAAGTTATCGTTGAAAGGTATGCGTGGAACATAGAGATTATATCGATATTTGATACCGCGAGTATTTGAGTAGTCGAAAGCCTTGTTGTGGGTATCCAGAACTCTTTAAGTAGGTTAATACCAATTAAAGTAAAAATGTGATCTAATTAAGATTGATGAATTATTGTGAAATTTAGCCATGGATAGCCTTAATAACACTGACTTCAAAAAGCTTGCGAG
>NZ_VTXG01000031.1:0-58107 GCF_013114515.1 Vibrio sp. AIC-3
GAGACGCCTTTTAAACCGGTAATGGAAGCGTATTTCTTACTGAAGTTAATCGCTTGACTCCCCAATCCTTTTCCTTGGAAACGATGGTCAATCATGACGCGCCACACGTACAAATGATCCTTTTGAAAGTGATCATCGAACTTGTCGAGTAGTCTTGGATCGATAAGAGAGATGAGCCCTGCTGGCTTGTCGTCTAAATAAATGCCGTAACTGACGCTATCGTCGTTGAAACTCGCCTCTGCAAGCCATTCTGCGTTATTAGCAATGAGATGTTTTTGGGACTCTTCCACAGAGAGGTCGATAATGTCATCGATGGTGTTACCGTTTATTTTTAAAAAGCTAACGTTATTCATGGTCATCTCCCTTGGATAGGTATTTATCTAAAACTATTTGCGCAATATAAAGATCTTGATAGGCAATTCCTGAGCTATCAAAAATAGTAATGTCGTTTTTGTTCCTTTCTTTTAATTGAAGCTTGTCACCGATCTGATAGATCTCTTTATCTGGCGCATGCTGGAACTCACCAATCGTTTTGGACTGAGATAAATAATCACAATAGAGGGTGGCGTTCTCAAATAGCGATGGTGGAAGTTCCTGTTTTCCTATTTTATCTGCTCCCATTGCAGAAATATGAGTTCCAGGTTTTACCCATGAAGATTCAAACAAAGGAGCGGTGGACGCTGTAACGGTAACAATAATATCTGCGCTTTCACAGGCTTCTTGAGCGGATTTGATGTCTGTTGTTAACCCTTCTTTGCTTAGCTCTTTCGCTAGTTGGTTGGCGTTAGGCTGATTTCTACCAACAATCAGGACTTTAGATAGATTCCTAACTTTTGAAATGGCAAGCGCTTCGTATTTAGCTTGATGACCTGTGCCAAATAACGCGAGTACAGATGAATCTAGTCTCGCCAGTAGATCAACAGCGATGGCATCAGCTGCTGCAGTTCGGTAGGCATTGACCAAACTTGCTGACAAAATGGCTTTCATTTCCCCCGTATCCGGTGAAAGAAGAAAGATATGAGTACCATGGTTCGGTCGCCCAAACTGATTATTGCAAGGCCAATAGCTTCCCATTTTCCAACCAAGTAATTGATTTGTGCATGCTGATTTGAGTGAAAACATTGAGCCTTCGATCGGGCCTGATGCGTTAACGACCGGAAATATTGATGAGTGCTGATCTTGTACTGAAGAAAATGCCGCTTTGACCGCTTTGTATGCCAGCTCGTGAGAAATTAACGCTGCTGTCGTTTTTTCATCTAGATAAATCATGTTTACCACCCTGAAACACGTTGCCATTGCTCAATTTGACCCTCGACCAAGTCAAAGACATAGTATTTACTGTGCATCGCGCTTGTAGAGCATGCATGATTTGGGACGATGTGTACTCTAGAACCAATGGGAAAACATTCGAAGTCGATCTCACTTCCAGAAGCCGTTTCGAGTATGCCGTGCTCTTGATTTACCTGCACTACTTTCAGTATTTGACTCTCTTGGCCATTCGGTTGGAGAACCACGCCATAACATTGTTCGTCATGACCTTTATCTAAAGAAAGAGCCATCCATCCAGCATCAACAAATATTTGCCCCCTCGATTTGTTGTGTCCAATAACACTACTTACTACTGAGATTGCGATATCGTTTAAAGTACATACTCCAAGCCGATGCATCACTAAGTCAAACAATGAATAGACGCCAGCTCTGACTTCTGTGATTCCACTTGTGTTTGTGTATGAGCATGCCGTCGGGGTAGAACCCACGCTGACTATTTCGCAGTAAATCCCAACCGACTCGAGGCGTTTCGCCGCAAGTTGTGCAGTCGCTACTTCATTACTGGCGGATTGGTTTAACGCTTCTCGAGACTTACAGTGGTAAGACTCACCTGCGTGGAGCATCACCCCTTTAAAATTGCCCAAACCCTTACCTAAGCTCTTAGCCATTGCAATCAGGGCTTCGGAATCTGCACTTACTCCACCTCGGTGTCCGTCGCAATCAATCTCTATCAGGCAGCTAATAACACACCCACGTTCTTGACAGTAGGCGTTAACGAAATCGACTTGTTCCATGCTATCAAGTAAAACCACAATACTCATACCACGTTTCAGTAGCAGTTCGACTCGCAATAGCTTTTCTTTTGATATGCCAACAGCATAGAGAATGTCTTTACAACCATAACTGGCAAGCTGTTCTGCTTCTTCAAGGGTGGATACAGTGATTGGATCCTCTATAGAGTCAATTAAGTACGGAAGCGCATCTAACGATTTTACGGTCTTAAAGTGGGGCCTTAGTGGTGTGCCTAGTTTCGACATATGGCTGCGCATTTGAGCAAGGTTGCTCAAAAATTTTTGTTTATCCAAATAGAGAAATGGTGTGCCGATGGCATTGTATTTTTTTTCTAAATCAGGGTGTTCCGTATGCTTAATCATTTCATTTACCTAAACTTGCAAAGTGAAGTTAACTATTGATGAAATGATTATGAAGTAGGAAGAAGTTGAATTATATTAACAAAAATCTACTTATACATTAGGTTGGAAGTTAATGTTGACGACAGAAGATATTCGATTTCTTGTGGTAGTTTCTAACCATAGAACATTGGCAGATGCGGCTCGTACGCTCAATATAACGCCACCATCAGTCACTCAGCGTATTCAACATATCGAAAAGAAGCTATCGCTTAAGTTATTTCAACGGCCTTCGCGCGTGGTTAGCTTAACAGAAGAAGGGCGCGTTTTAGTTGATACTGGTATTTCGATCCTTGAAGATTTGGACGAGCTCACCGATAAACTCAATGAAAGCAGAGGGGATGTCAGTGGTTGTCTAAGAGTATTGGCGCCCCTTGGCTTTGGCAACGATGTGATAGCCCCTTTATTAGGTGAGTATAAAAAAGCTCATCCTCGCCTAGAGGTGGAGCTAGAGTTATCAGATAAGCCAAACTGGGCCAACCATCATAAATGGGACATTATCATCTACATTGGTCACCTGACGGATTCCAGCCTTAAGATGGTGAGTTTAGCCCCAAACAAGCGCTTTGTTTGCGCTTCGCCCGAGTATTTATCACGTTATGGACAGCCTGAAACTCCGCAAGATCTTAAGAAGCATCAATGTATTGCGTTGAGAGAAAATAATGAAGATGTCACGTTGTGGAGCTTTACTCATACAGTCTCAGGATCCATAGAAAATGTTCGAATTCGTCCTTCACTTGCAAGTAATGAGGGCAGAGTGATTAAAGACTGGGCCTTAAGAGACTTAGGGATTATCATGCGATCTGAATGGGATATTCAATCACAGATTGATAGTGGTAAATTAGTGCGATTATTGCCAAATTATGAGCTTCCAAATGCCGATATTGTTGCCCTCGTGAGTTCTGCTGCGCATGAGAGGTCAGCGCGAGTCACTGGCTTTTTATCTCTATTAAAAGATCAATGCCAAAAAGCGCCGTGGTTAAGTTGATAGTATGTTGTTATCAGAGGTGTGCTAGCGCCGATCATGGCAAACACACCTTTGCCCCATTACCAGTCAGGGTTAACAGAATGTTAACATGTATTTGCCCTACTAAAAGTAATCCCTTGTCTGTTGGATATTTGCAAGGCAAACTGCTGGGCAAAAGTTCGAAAACACTCTGAATGTCTAAAAATCGCCATATTTTTCGAAACTAGGGATTTTATATCATTGGCTTTTCGGTTTCGGTGGCTGAAAGTTTGGGATAATTTGAAAACCATTTGGACATAGCTATGCCTGTACTCTTACCAGAGTACTAGCGGCAGAAGTTTCATAATTTCTGTTGCGCTGCGCTTACAAACCGATAAGAACATAAATCGATATCTACTTAGCCATCTTTACATACCTTTACATCACATGACGTTATCTTACTTACATTAGTATATTCTTAAGTAGTGAAACAAAGAGAAGGAAAACGTCATGAAAATCAAAAGCACGATAATCGCGTTACTCGGTATCGTTATTGCCTTCGGAGCAATGGCTGGTGGAATGAATAAAGGCATGAATAACAATATGTCACGCCCAGTATTTTCACAGTTTGATCTCGATGGTGATGGCAAGATAACCGAAGCCGAGTTCAATCAAGCACGCTCAGAACGTATTGCCCAGCGAGCAGAAGAGGGACGTACGTTGAAAAATATCAATCAAAGCCACAGTTTTGCTTCGTTAGATAGCAACGCGGATCGCGCTATCTCTCAACAAGAGTTTAATGCTCATCAAGGCATGGTGAACCCCAAAAATACCATGGGCAAAGGCAAAAACAATCAGTAGCTCAATTCAATCAGGCCTCCATTTGTGAGGCCTGACTTATTTTGAGATCAAGGAAGCAAATCCGCTTATGTTGGTGTGCTACCTTTTGTTTAAGGAAAAGCTAATATATAGTAAGGGAATCGCTATGACTAGGTATAGCTGGTTACAAAGGGCTCTGTTTGTTCCTCCTGTTTTGTTGGGCATCGCGTTATTGGTGATCGCACCAGGGATGAAGGCTGAACCGCCTAATGCGAGTAATACGGCTGCTAAAAAGGTGGTTCGGGTGTTGAAAGTCGAGCCGCGAAATATCCAACCTTCTGCCATCGGATATGGACATACCGAGTCTGTTCAAGACTGGCAGGCACAGTCTGAACTTGACGGCGCGGTTGTGTGGGTTTCTGAGCAATACAAAACGGGCGCTATTATCCGCAAAGACAGCGAACTCCTTAGAATTGACCCCACCGCTTATCAACTTACTATTGCCCGTTTGCAAGCTGAGCTTGAAGTGCTAATGCTAACGAATCAGACCATTATCGATTCGCTCAAGATTGCAGAGAAAGAGTTTGAGGTACAACAGTCAGAATATGCCCGCTCAATCAAATTAAGTGAAACCGGGCATATCTCCAAAACAGAGAAAGACCGCGCGACCAAAGACTTGCTCAGCAGCCAGCAACAGCTCCAGACACAGAAAAACCAACTGGCAATTAATCAAGCGCAGCAAAAGGTTTTGCAAACGGAACTAGCACTTGCAAACCGAGATCTCGAACAAACCGTAATTAAAGCCCCATTTGATATTCGCATTGTCGAAACCTTGGTTGGACTCGCCGAGTATGTCAACAAGGGGGAATTGCTGCTCAAAGCGGATGACATCGATGCCGTTGAGGTTCGCGCGCAGTTTCCGCTTGGTAAAATGCGTCCGCTAAGAAATTCCAATCGCTTTGACTCGCTTGACGAAGATGTTCATAGCAACTTGAGCGCGACAGTCGAGCTCCAAGCAGGCGATAAAGTAATTACTTGGCCTGCCGAGATCAGCCGCTCCGGCGGTGAAATCGATGCTCAGACTCAAAGCCAAAGCCTGGTTGCACAAGTAAATCAGCCCTATCAGCAAGCCATTCCCGGGGAGAAGCCACCACTTATTCGTGGGACTTTCGTTAAAGTCACGATTAAAGCACCAATGATGGAGCAACAAGTCTTGCTACCGATAAACGCCATCCATGATGGTAAAGTTTACACTGTCTCTGAAGGTAAACTGAAAAGCAAACCTGTCAGGATAGATTTCGTCCAAGGGCAGGTTGCGGTGATCAAATCTGGCGTGGAATTCGGTGATGTGGTTGTGCTAAGTAAACTTTCACCCGCCGTTGAGGGGATGGCTTTACAACCACAACCGGATGAGAAAATCGGCCTTTGGTTGGATACGCAGAGCGGATTTAAAGCCCTAAACGCGATTCAGAAAGAGGGCAAATTATGATCGCTTTTTTTGCTCGGCACACCACTGGCGCCAATGTCCTGATGATGGCGGTACTGCTGTTAGGGGCTTTTGCCTTGCCCAAACTGCAGAAAGACACTTTTCCGTTGACGCCGACCAAAAATATTGAGGTTCGGATCGTTTATCCGGGCGCGTCACCTTTTGAGATGATGGAAGAAGTGTGTTACCCGTTGGAAGATTCTCTCGATAAGCTGAGTGGAATTAAAGAGTTAAGCTGTGATGCCCGAGAGAGTTTGGTCATCGCCAATGTGGAAATCGGCGATGATGAAGACATTGACACTTTAACCAGCGATATTCAACAGCAGGTTAACGCCATCAGTGATTTTCCGGATCGAGTTGAGCAGATCACGGTGTCGAAACTGGACCGAGTGGCAACGGTGGCCAGTGTCGCGATTACCGGCAATATGTCAGATAGGGACTTATATCTCTATGCCCAACAAATTAAGCACAAGTTAAAAGAGAGCCCATTGATCGCTCAGGTGACCGTGAGCGGTTTTGCGGATCAAGAAATAGAAATTCGCGTATCGCAGTGGAAGTTGCAGCAGTACGGCCTGAGTGTGTCCGACTTGTCCAATCTAGTACAACAGCAAAGTATCAGCACTCCTGCTGGCGTATTTAGTAATGACTTGGAAGAGATCAGCGTCCGCTTCGACCACTTAGGCAGCAACGTCAGAGACTTCGAAAATATCGTGATTAAATCCAGTGAGACGGGGACTCAGGTTCGCCTCGGTGATGTTGCCGTTATTCAGCAGAAGTTCACTAGCGATGAAAATCAAATCCTGTTCAATGGTCAGCGTGCCGCTTTGCTTCAGGTGTCCAAAACGCAATTTCAAGATACCTTAACGGTCAAAGATGCGATCGTCAGCATCGTTGAAAAAGAACAGGCGAGAGCCCCTGAAGGCGTCGCTTTAACCATCACCCAAGATTCCAGCACCAATATTATTGAGCGTCTGAGAATCCTCACCAGCAATGGCGCACAGGGATTAGCACTGGCATTTTTGATGTTGTGGGCGTTTTTTAATATTCGCTTTAGCTTTTGGGTCACCATGGGGCTGCCGGTTTCATTCCTTGGCGCCATTTTTGCGATACAACTTCTCGGTTATACCCTGAATATGATGACGCTGGTCGGGCTGATTGTCGCGATTGGTCTGCTAATGGACGACTCGTTGATCATTGCAGAAAACATCGCTGCCAAGAGGCAACAAGGGCTACCCGCGTTTGACGCTGCAGTTGAAGGTACCAAACAAGTCTTCCCAGGTGTGATTGCATCGTTTGCTACCACCATCATGGTGATAGGGCCGCTGATGTTTCTCACAGGCAAGATGGGCGAAGTACTACGCTATATTCCCATCGTGTTATTGATTACCTTGCTTGTTAGTCTGATAGAAGCTTTCTTGATCTTGCCGTCTCATTTGGCACATAGCCATACTGAATCTCGCTCTAATCCTATACGGGACAAGTTCATTGCCGGTTTTGAAAACATCAGAGACAGATTCTTTGTGCCAGTGAGTGTCAAGGCGATGAATGCACCTTATCTTTCAGTAGGGATATTGGTGATGGTGGTGATGATTTCAACCGCTTCCATTTCGTCAGGTTGGCTGAAATTCAAAGCCATGCCTGCCTTGGAAAGTGATGTGCTGCAGGCGCGTATCTTGCTCCCTCAAGGCAGTTTACTGAGCCAGACAGAGGCGGTGGTGGAGAAGGTTTCAAACGCGCTTGATGAACTCAACCAAGAATACGCAGAGAAATACCCAAGCTCAAAACCTTTGGTCGCGAGCACCACGATCATGTTCAACTCAAATGCTGATGCTAATGAGTCGGGGCCGCATATGGCAACCGTCAGTGCCGATCTATTGCCAGCGCAATTTAGGCAGCAGAGCATTAAAGATCTGATCCAAGATTGGAAACAAAAAGTAGGCCCTACGGCGGATGTGGTTTCACTCAAGTTTACCGATAAAGAACGGGGCATTGCTGGCAATGGCATTGATATTCGGGTTCAGGGTGAGTCGTTACAAGAGCTCAATCAAGTCAGCCGCTCGCTGGTGAAATGGTTGAAGGGATTTGACGGTGTCTATAACCTCTCCACCGATCTGCGTGAGGGCAGAACCGAATTTCACGTTAACCTTAAAGATGAAGCTGGCGTGATGGGAGTTAATGCTTCCAACATTGCTCAAACGCTGCGCAGCGCGGTAAAAGGCAGTACTGATCTGACGGTTTTCCAACAAGGCGAGCTGGTGGATATTAGTGTGAGACTGGATGAGTTTACGCACCAAGCTAGCCTGTATGAGTTGAATAACTTGATGGTGACGGCAGGCAATGGAACCCTAGTTCCATTATCAAGTGTTGCGACGTTTGACAGAAAACAAGCCTTCTCGCGAATTCACCGCATTAATGGGATGAACACTGTGGTTGTGCAAGGCAATATCGATACGCGGGTTGCCAATGCGCGTGAAATCATGCTGCAGTTCAATAGCGAATTTGTCTCGCAAACTCAACACAAATTCCCAGACATCACCTTCACCTCGCAAGGTCAGGATAAAGAAAGCTCAGATACGGGCTCCTCGCTGGCGACCTTCTTTGCTCTTGGCGTGGTGGGGATTTATCTTATTTTAGTGTTCCTGTTACAAAGCTACACTCAACCGATTGCTGTGCTGCTGGCAATCCCTATGGGCTGGATTGGTGTGGTATGGGGGCACTTGGGCATGGGGTTCGATTTGACTATTCCAAGCTTGGTTGGCTTTGCTACCTTAGCGGGTATCGTCGTTAACGATAACATTCTGTTGGTCAATTTTATTAAGAAGAATATCGCCCAAGGCGAGCGCTTGATAGACGCTTGTCGAGAGGCGGTACGTGACCGATTTAGAGCGATATTTATCACCTCGTTAACCACATTTGCAGGATTGCTTCCACTGTTAACCGAAACCAGTACGCAAGCGCAATTTCTGATCCCGTTAATTGCCAGTATTGCGTTTGGCTTAGTCTCGGCTACGTTACTAGCGTCAATTGTTGTGCCTTGCGTGCTGCTTATTTTGGACGATTTAAAGCTGACCAAATGGGCAGAAGGTGCTCAATCTTCCCTTTGAGGCCCTTGGGAGTGCATGCTGAACCATGTCATTTAGCCCGGCATGAAAATGGTAGTTTGCGTAGAATTTATTTGGCGATTAAACCCTATCACTGACTGCTGTTTTTTTGCGTACAAAAAACAATAGGGTCAGGTCTTGTCTTTTGCTCTTTGGTGGCAGTTTTTCTATCAGGTTTAGTTATTTGTCATACCTGAAGTTATTAGTCATTTGCTAATGTTTGATTTTCCAAAACTCATTTCTGTCCGTGCGACCTGAGGTCGTATGAAGCGTTGTTCACCGCTTAACGAGTGAACCATCTGTATCACCAGATGAACCTACGAGCCTGAATAAAGCAGCGGCTCGGACAATGTAACGAAACTTGGCCTTGGGCTGAGTGGGAAAAGAATCGTGAGAGGACGTTCCTCCTGAAAACCACAATTCGGGTAAGTGCTAGGTAGTCAGTATGATGAACGTATGTGAATCCATTCAAGGTGCGTTATATGATGAAGCAGCGGAAGTGGTTAATACGCTGTGGCCAAAAGGCAATGAGAGTTGGAAAGAGGTTGGACAGTACTTTTTCGTGGTCACTGCACTCTCCGCACTATAGTGGGCATCTAACCTGACACTTTACGCAACATACGGAACAGGGTAAGCCTGTATCACTCCCTTTGGGAAAGCCTTTGTGGCCGATAGTGGTGCAGGTATAGGAGGTCGGAAAAAGCGAAAGCTACATTGTAATGATGCAGATACAGACTTATGTCTGATCACGAAAGTGAGCCCACTTCCGACTGGTCTTCCATTGCGAGAGAATTTGAAGAACTTTATTCAAGGAGAAAAGCAAATGGTGATCTCGAAAGAGATTAGTGCATCTTCTGACGGCGATCAATGGCAGTCCATCGACTGGAAATCCGTTGAAGTACACGTATTGAAGCTTCAAATGCGTATCGCAAAAGCAACTAGAGAAAAGAAACACGGTAAGGTGAAGTCTTTACAGTGGCTCTTGACTCATTCTCGCTCAGCCAAGCTTCTTGCGGTTAAGCGAGTCTCTCAGAATAAAGGCAGTAAAACGCCTGGAATAGACGGTGTCATCTGGAACACAGATGCACGCCGTATGAAAGCAGTCGATCAACTGAGTCGCAAGGCTTACTCTGCAAAACCACTCAAACGTATCTACATTCCCAAAAAGAACGGTAAGCTCAGACCACTGGGTATTCCATGCATGATTGATAGAGCACAACAAGCCCTCCACCTTCTTGCATTAGAGCCTGTGTCCGAAACGTTTGCCGACCTCAATAGCTATGGTTTTAGACCAAATCGCAGCACGGCTGACGCTGTCAGTCAGTGCTTCAAATGTTTGGCTCTAAAGCAATCCGCGAAATGGGTTCTTGAGGGAGATATTAAGGCTTGCTTCGACAAAATCGGGCATAAATGGCTGATGGACAATATCATTGTAGATAAACGAATGTTAAAGCAATGGTTAAAATCTGGCTATGTAGATAAGGGGCTGTTCTACAATACCGAAGAAGGTACACCTCAAGGTGGAATAATATCTCCAACCTTGATGCTAATGACTCTCGCGGGAATAGAGCAACAAATAAAATTTACAGCTCTGAAAATGGGTGCTAGGGCCAACTTTATCGGTTATGCGGATGATTTTGTGGTCACCTGCTCTTCAAAGGAAGTGCTAGTGAACGATATCAAACCGTTGATTGCTGGCTTTTTGGCAGAAAGAGGGTTAACCCTCTCCGAAGAAAAAACGAAGGTCACTCATATTGATGATGGCTTTGACTTTCTGGGTTTCAATCACAGGAAGTACAAAGGGAAATTGCTCATTAAACCGAGCAAACCCAATACGCTGTTATTCCTTAGAAATCTACGTGAACTTATTAAAAAGCACGCAACCATCCCTGTTAACGATCTTATTCAGTTGATAAATCCGAAACTTAGGGGATGGGCGAATTACTATCGCCACTGTGTTGCTAAACAAGTATTCGGGTATGTTGGCCACAAACTATTCCAAGCGTTATGGCACTGGGCAGTTAGACGTCATCCAACCAAGTCCAAAGACTGGGTTGTGCACAAGTATTTTCTCAATCGTAAAGGCCAGTGGCAATTTCACGGTTGGCAGAAAATCATGAACATGGACTGTCACTTCAATCTGTTCCAAATAGCGAAAGTGCCTATCGAAAGACACGTGAAAATTAGGAGTGCTGCGACCCCTTTTGACCCTCAATACCAAGAATATCTGGTGAAGAGAAAATCTAAAAGGCTAGCTCGTAACTCTTGGAAAGAGCCTGTCCCGACTGCGTTATAAGTTGCTGGGTATCAATGATGCCTTAGTGGAGGCTTGAGCCGTATGCAGTGAAAGTTGCACGTACGGTTCTTAGAGGGGCGGCACTTGGTAACAAGTGTCGTCTACTCGACAAAAACGAGTTGAACTAAGCCGCTCTTCGACTATGACGACTACCAGCGAACTCTGTTTAAAGTCCGTTAATTTTAGCAAACCTTCATAATCACTGGTTCGAATCACTGAGTTGATTTTTCATATACGCCAGAAACGAAAAATGTCGCATCCATGCGACATTTCTCTTTTGGCGGCCAAACCAGTTTTGCTATATCCATTCTAGATTTCAATCCATTAGGAGATTATTCAGAATGTAATTATAAGACGCTGTTAATGTTGATTAGTTCCCTTTATGCGGCATTTTTTTTCGATTTATCTTCTAAGTCGAATGACGCAGCGATTAATTTCTTGGTGTAGTTGTTTTTCGGCGCATTGAAAATCTCTTCTGCAGACCCTTCTTCCATTACTTCGCCCTTCTGCATCACCAGTACGCGATCCGACAGTGCTTTCACTACCGAGAGATCGTGGCTGATGAACAGGAAGCCGATATTGTGCTTGGCTTGAATGTCTTTCAGCAGGTCAATCACGGTCAGTTGTACTGAGCGATCGAGTGCTGAAGTCGGTTCATCCAGCAAAATGAAAGAGGGCTCTAGAATCAGTGCGCGAGCAATCGCGATACGTTGTCTTTGCCCGCCAGAGAACTCATGTGGATAACGGTTTATTGAATTCGGCTCTAAGCGAACTTCAATCAATGCTTTGCGCGCTCTTTCTAAACGTTCTTGCTTGGATAGATGAGGTTGATGCACCGTTAAGCCTTCGGTGATGATTTCCCCAACTGTCATGCGTGGTGATAAAGAACCATAAGGATCTTGGAACACCATTTGGACATCTTTCTTGAGCTTGTGACGCTCTTTATCATTTAATAAGCTAACGTCTTGGCCTTTGTAAACAATACGTCCGGTACTCGGCAGCAAGCCGATTAATGCACGTCCAAGGGTTGATTTACCGGAACCAGACTCGCCCACAATGCCTAAGGTTTCGCCTTGTTTCAGCTTCAACGAAATGCCTTTAACTGCTTCGAAGTACTGGTTCTTACTTTGGATAAAGTGAGATTTGATCAAGAACTTCACGCGAATATTTTCTGCACAAAGCAGTTCAGGTGCGGATGCCTCAACAGGAACCTTAGCGCCTTTCGGAATGGAGTTAATCAGCATGCGTGTGTAGTCGTGTCTTGGGTTTTCGAATAAGGCTTGAGTCACCCCTTCTTCAACCAGTTCACCTTTACACATCACCAGAACACGGTCGGCAAAGTGCTTCACTACACCGAGATCATGGGTGATGAACAAAATCGCCATGCCCATTTTGCCTTGAATCTCTTTGATAAGAGAAAGCACTTCCGCCTGAACCGTTACGTCCAATGCGGTTGTGGGTTCATCGGCAATCAGAATATCTGGTTCATTGATCAGCGCCATTGCGATCATGATGCGCTGTAACTGACCACCTGAAAACTCATGCGGATACTTGGTGTAAGCCAGCTCTGGCATAGGTAAATGCACCAGATTGAACAGCTCTAGTACACGCTGTTTTGCTTTTGATTTCGATACCTTTCGGTGACACATAATGGCTTCTGCCACTTGAGTGCCGACACGCAGGTATGGATTCAAAGATGTCATTGGCTCCTGAAAGATCATGCCGATTCTATCGCCACGAATCGACTGCATTTCTCGCTCAGTTTTGCCAAGAATCGATTGACCTTCAAACTCGATATCTGATTGTTCATCGATAATCGCGTTATCAGGCAGCAAACGCATCAGCGCGTTGGAAGAGACAGATTTACCTGAACCTGATTCACCAACAATGGCTAAGGTTTCGCTTGAGTTAAGGGTAAAGTTAATCTTTTTGACCGCATCAATGATTCCATCATTGGTTTTGAAACTTACGGAGAGGTTATTAACTTTAAGAATGGCCCGGTCCGACATGATATATCCTTATCAATTTAAGACATTAGGTGAAGATTTCACTTCTGACGTTGTTTTAAGTTGCCCAAAATGGTGATGAGCACGTTGAATTTGTTCTAGTTCGAGCATCCAATGCGAACTGCGCTGAGCGCTGCAAAAAGCGATCAGGTGATTGAGCAAACCTTCGCTCTGCTTTTCCAATAACCCAAAGGTACGTTGAATCAGCTCAGTGTTCTCCAGAGAGATAAATTGCATCAGAGCGTAAGATTGATTCAAGGTATCGAAGGCTTGTTGGTGCTGACCTAATCGGTTGAGTATCTCTGATTGAGCGACACTTGCGTCTCTCAACCCGGCAAGCAGGCAGGCAAATTGGCAAGGCTTAATATCGCTTTGGTATGCTGCATCTTGGATGTGATGAGGAAGTGAGGTTAGAACATCACCATACAGGCGCTGTGCTTCAGGCCAGTGACCTTGTTCCATTAACTGTTCAGCTTTTAGGTAGTGCATCCAGCATCGTTCAATTTCCATATCCACATCCTCAATTTATAATATCAGAAAATGTTAATGATATTTATTATCAATTGCAAATTAAAATCATTCACATGTTAAGTTGGTGAATTAAATGACGAGCTATTCCTAAAAATGGCTTAAATTGTGTGTTATTTGTTCAGTTGAACAGCTGTGTAGCGTAAGTCACTAAATTTGTAGGAAATTACATCTACACTGATTTTATCTACACCCAAGTAATGAAGGACTAAGGAGGCGGCGATGGCGATGCAAAGACTCAATACAGAACAGCTGTATCAGGTAGCGGATTTAGATAAGCTACCATGTAAGTCGACCAAAGAACTGGCTCCAATTGACGAAATCGTCGGGCAGGAACGGGCACAAAAAGCCGTTGAGTTCGCGATGTCAATCAAGGAAAAGGGTTACAACATTTATGCGATAGGGCGAAATGGTCTGGGTAAACGCACCATGATCTTGCGCTATCTCAACCGTCACCCTCAAGAAGTGCAGGAGCTTTTTGATTGGTGTTATATCGCGAACTTTGAAGATATTCGTACACCTAAGGTACTGAAATTACCTCGTGGCGTTGGCAGCAGCTTAAAGCAAGATATTGAAAAGTTAATGCGTAAATTGCTGAAAGGTATGCCTCTAGCGTTTGATAACGAGATGTACTTTAGCCGTGCTGATAGGCTTAAAAACCAATTAGCAGCTAAGCAACAAGCCGCGTTAGAAAGCATTAGCCAAGAAGCGAAAGACAAGGGCATTAACCTGACGATCACCACTCAGGGTGATTACCAGTTTGTGGCCATGAATGGGGATGATCTTCATACCGAAGAGAGCTTCGATCTGCTTTCGCCAGAAGAGCAAGACCAGTTCGATAAAACCATTGATGGATTGGAAGTCGGTCTGCGAACCATTTCTCGTGAGTTGACGGAACTTGAAGAAACGTACACTGAGAAAATTCAAAAACTGAATGATGATACGGCGCGAGACGTGATCACGCACTTCATCAAGCAATTGAAGAAGGATTACAGCCAATATCCAGACATTAAAAAGTACCTAACGGCACTGCGTAAAGACATTGTCGACAACGCTGACATCTTCTTAGAAGAGAGCACTGAGCAAGCCGAAGTTGCAACCGCTTCTTTGGATAAGAAAATGCCGCGTCGCTACAAGGTTAACGTGATTGTGAGCCAAAAGGAGGAGACTCTGCCGATCGTGGTGGAAGAGAATCCAAATTATCACTCTCTGTTTGGCTATGTAGAAACGGCAACGTTCAAGGGCACTGTCTTTACAGACTTCTCATTGATTCGTGCAGGTAGTTTACACAGAGCTAACGGTGGCGTATTGCTGATGGATGCGGTGAAGGTACTTGAGCAGCCGTACGTTTGGGAAGGCTTGAAACGAGCGCTGCGTTCACGTCAATTGAGCTTCACTTCATTAGAGAAAGAGGTGACCTTAACGGGCGCGGTATCGCTTGATCCAGAGCCGATTCCATTGGACGTCAAGATCATCCTGTTTGGCGACTACCGAACTTACCAACTGCTGCAACACTACGATGCAGAGTTTGGTGAATTGTTCCGTGTGACGGCCGATTTTGAAGATGAGATGAAGCGTACTCCCGATTCTGAAATGCACTACGCGCGCTTTATTTCGAGTATCGTGCACGACAACAACATGCTGCATTGTGACCGTAAAGCGATCGCTCGCATCATTGAGCACAGCTCTCGTCAGGCGGGTGACCAAGGTAAATTGTCTCTGCACTCGGCACACATTGCTAATCTGCTTCGTGAGTCAAACTACGTGGCGAGAGGTTCAAAGTCGAACCTGATTCGAGCAACACACGTCGACCAAGCGTTATCTAACCAACAGATGCGTGTCGGACGACTGCAAGACAGTGTGATGGAGACGTTTACCAACGGCACAACACTGATCCATGTTGATGGTCAGGCGGTTGGGCAAGTGAATGCTCTGTCTGTATTAAGCACCACCGATCACATGTTCGGTGCGCCAAACCGAATTACTGCCACCACGGCTTACGGTGATGGTGAAGTGATTGATATTGAAAGAAACGTAGACCTAGGTGGCAGCATTCACTCAAAAGGCGTGATGATCTTGTCGGCTTACCTTTCTTCCGTATTTGGCAAGACAGCCAAAGTCCCGCTCACCACTAACATCACCTTCGAGCAATCGTATGGTGGCGTCGATGGTGACAGTGCGAGTATGGCTGAGTTCTGTGCGGTGGTGTCAGCGTTTTCTAAGCAGCCAAACCGTCAAGACATCGCGATTACAGGCTCGATGAACCAGTTTGGTGAGTCTCAGCCTATTGGTGGTGTGAACGAGAAAATTGAAGGTTTCTTTGATGTGTGTGAAATCAAAGGGCGTTCAAACGAACAAGGGGTGATCATCCCGCGTTCAAATGTTCACAACCTGATGCTGCGTAGCGATATTGTGAAAGCGGTTGAAAAGGGCGAGTTTAATATCTGGGCGATTGACCATGTAACAGAAGCGATTGAACTGTTCACAGGCAAAGCCGCAGGTGAGGCGAGTGATGAGGGTAGTTATCCAATTGATACTATATTTGGTATCGCCCAAGCTAAACTGAACGCACTGCGCAAATAGTTTGAATATCTAGATACACAGTTTAATAGCTAAGCTAAATAGATAGATAAACAAACAGATAAACAGCTAAAACGCAAAAGCCATCGATTCTAGAGTCGATGGCTTTTTTGTTGGTTACGATTTGGTTTACCAGTGAGCTATTTGTATTTGGTCAGCTTGCTGTATTCGGTGAAAGTCGCGTGTTAAAAGGCGTTACCCATTTCGTAAGCAAAGCTTGGTGCCATCGAACTTCAGTTTTGCCAACAAGTGTTTGGCGTTAGCTCGGCCAATATCATCAAATTCGACACCGTATCGAGCGTAGTGTGTCGATTTCTGTAGATTGCAGACGATGCCTCGCAATGGCGGAATCAGTGGTCCGTTGTAGTTCTCAGGGGTTATCTCAATAGACACGCGATCGGCAATCTGAATCGCACGAGAGGTTGGTGAGGTAACGAAACGACAACCACTTTTCGATAAGTCTCTTATCTCACAGTTTGCTCGCTGGTCGTTGAAGATGATTCTTGAAGCCAGATTCACTTCATAGCGTGTTTCTTTACGTAGCTGTGTCACTTGCATCGTGCTTGGTGTAGACAGCACTAGAATAGGGAAGGGTTCACCAATCTTATGGTGAATTTGGCTTCTAAAGTGGATAAGCGCGCCTTCACCTCGTAGAGAATACGCACGAGCGGTCATCCAAAAACCTTCTTGAAAGAAAAAGTTCAGATCTTCATTGGATACCTCGGGAACCTCAACCACAATACAGTTATCACTGTGCGTTCCGATAAACCTGGTGGTGGCGAGAAACTTCGTGCCAACGGGAGTCGAGACATTTAATGTCAGCTCACTGCCGTGCTCAATCATGGCCAGTGCATCAGTGCTATTGATAGTGGAAACGGTGCGATTACGAGGGTCTTGAAGTGCCTGATTATGCTCCAAAGGCTTCTTCAGGGGTGCGTTCATTATATGTTCTCCATGCGCCAACATGCGTCTGTTAGATATTGATAACTTGCTAACAAGGGGTTGTTACGTGCTAGATTTAGTAGGTGTACTAACGCAATTTATAGAGTGCTTTTAATTGGTTTGAATTTTATTTATAACCACACGCTATAATAATATTTTCTTTGATTGTAAGTACTTAGTTTTATTTATATGCACTTGCGTTAGTCTATTACAAGGAATTCATACTTCAAACTTTAATTGTTTGTCGTATCCATTATTTGCAGGAGTTGAGAATGCAGGCAGTAAAATGGGATCAAGAAGTGAACCAGATCACGGTAGAGTTAGAACCCAACCAGTTCGCGGTCGTTAAGTATCAAAAGGACGGAGATGTACTACATATCACGTCGACACGCATTCCTGATGAACTGCAAGGCAAGGGCTTTGGGAAGGTGATGATGGAGTCGGTATTGCCTGAAATTGAACAAGCGGGCTTCAAAATTGTGCCGGTTTGTAGCTATGTGGTTCACTACATGAATAGGCAGCCACAGTGGTCACACCTTCTATCCGATAAAGCATAACAACGAGTAATATGTCTCAATCAATATCGTCGAATAATCGAGCTCAACCTGAAGCGGGTTCAAGTCAAAATCAGCCAGAGCTTTATCAACAAGAGTTTTATCAAAATGAGCTTTATCAAAAAATAGCGACCTCGCTGGGTTGTCATGAAGGGTTTGATGTCCAAGTGATTCAACGCCTATGGGGTGGATATGGCGAGTTAGTTCGCTTAGTCTTTTCTCAAGAAAGCAGTGCGGAACTCAAGAGTGTGATTGTTAAACATGTCGCGTTGCCAGATAAAGCTGAACACCCAAAGGGTTGGAATACCAAACTCTCTCACCAACGAAAGGTACACTCTTACCAAGTGGAAACAGCTTGGTATCAGTCATTCACCCAACAATGGGACGAGCGCTGCCCTGTACCTGTTGGGCTGCAATGTGAACTAGAAGAGAATGAGTGGCTGATAGTGATGCAAGACTTAGCGGATATAGGTTTTCCGTTAACCTCTCAGTTTGATGTGCTTGCTGCTTCTGACTATCAGGCATCTAGTTACACAAGAGAAGAGCAAAAACAACGTAATGCTTGCCTTAAATGGCTTGCTAACTTTCACGCAAAGCACATCAATATCAATCAAGAGCAGTTGTCATCATTGTGGCAAGTCGGTACTTATTGGCATCTAGATACACGCCCTGATGAACTCAATGCCTTGGCTGATTTACCATTGAAGAACCAAGCCAAGCACATCGACCGTTTACTAAAAGAATGTCCATATCAAACCTTGGTACATGGCGATGCCAAGCTCGCCAATTTTTGTTTTGATTCTGAAAGCGAGCGAGCAGCTGCGGTCGATTTCCAATATGTGGGTTACGGCTGTGCGATGAAAGACGTCGCCTTGTTCATGAGCAGCGCGATTAGGCCACAAGATTGCGCAGAGCTTGAATCAGAAGTACTAGATGCTTACTTCCACTACTTGAAAGAGGCATTGGCGTACTATCAGCCACACCTTTCATTTGATGAGGTAGAAGCAGCATGGCGACCAATGTTTTACGTGGCGTGGGCCGATTTCCAACGTTTCGTAAAAGGCTGGAGCCCAGAGCATTGGAAGATTAACCCTTATACTGAGCAGTTGACCTTACGAGTGCTCACTCAATTAGACGAACAGGAGTCCGTCAATGTTCGATAGAACCGCGAGCTGGAAAACGCCGCAAAACTTTTTATTACTGATTTCGATTGTTGTACCGATCGCGTTTTCGAGCTGGATGGCTTTACTTAATAACTTCGTGATTGAGAAGGCGAACTTTGATGGTGCGGATATTGGCTTGCTGCAAAGTGTGCGTGAGATCCCGGGTTTCTTAGCGTTTACCGTAGTGTTTGTGTTGGCATTCATTCGTGAGCAACGCTTCATGTTGATATCGCTGGCGATGCTTACTGTAGGCACCGCGATTACGGGTCTGTTCCCCTCACTCACTGGATTGTTGCTGACTACCATTTTAATGTCGACGGGCTTTCACTATTTTGAAACGCTGAAGCAGTCTTTGTCACTGCAATGGTTGAGTAAAGAAGAAGCGCCAGAGATGCTAGGTAAGATGATCTCAGTCGGCGCACTGGCATCCTTAATCACTTACGGATCTATCTGGGTGATGCTAGAACAGCTGAAGCTCGACTTTGCTTGGGTGTACGGTATTACTGGCGGTATTGGTTTTATTCTGGTTTTGGTGATGACCTTTGGCTTCCCTGAGTTTCAGACCAAAACGCCACAGAATAAGAAGTTGGTGCTGCGAAAGCGTTACTGGCTCTACTACGCGCTAACGTTTATGAGCGGTGCGAGAAGACAAATCTTCACTGTGTTTGCAGGCTTCTTGATGGTAGAGAAGTTTGGTTACTCGGCTGCTGACGTCACATTGTTGTTCTTGGTTAATTACCTATTTAACTTCTTGTTTGCGAAGCGCATTGGTCGATTTATCGGTGTGGTTGGCGAGCGTAAAGCGTTGATCTTCGAGTATGTTGGCTTGATTGGTGTGTTTGTCGGTTATGGTTTGGTGCAAAGCGCGGAATGGGCGGCGGCACTTTACGTGATCGATCACCTGTTCTTTGCATTGGCGCTGGCGATCAAAACTTACTTCCAGAAAATCGCAGACCCGGCAGACATGGCATCAACTGCTGGTGTCTCTTTCACCATCAATCATATTGCAGCGGTCGTTATTCCAGTGGTGTTTGGTGTGATTTGGTTGTCTTCTCCTGCAACGGTTTTCTATATTGGTGCTGCGATGGCGGCGGTTTCTTTGGCGTTGTCTTTAAACATTCCTAAGACACCTGAAGAAGGTAATGAAGTGCGAATGTTTAGCTGGCGTTAATGTTGGTCTCGATATTATGAAATAAGCAAAAAGCTCCAATAGTGATATTGGAGCTTTTTGTTTATGTGGGATATGTATATCTAATCCGCAAAATAGGTTTCACGCGGATCAGTTTCTTACGGTTTTTAATTCGGTACGCAGCTTGAAGATTCCCTTTGGTGCTTTGGTCAGTAAGATGCCGCAAAGTAGAGGAATCATCATTACAAGTGACTGTTCAGATAGAACCTCACCATTGATGTAGCAAGAGATCAGCAGCGCAACCACTGGGAAGATTAGGAAGCAGATAGACGCTTGGAAAGGGGTCGAAACCTGTCCTAATTTGAAGTAAGCCACAACGCCGCCAACACTCGCGACAAAGCCTAGGTAAACCACGGCTGAGATTGAATCCCCAGTGAAGGATTCAACATTCACGTTTTCACCTACAGCTGAAACAGCGAATAAGAATAAAGCAGCAATCAGGCTCGGTACGGCGTTGTAGGTTAGTACTTCAATACCTTTGAAGTGCTTTTGAACCAGCACATACATAACTGCGTGAATCGCAACAGCAAGGCCTAAGCAAACCGTGCCAATTAGGTAGTCATCGCCACCCATCTGCATTTCGTTGCCAAGGATTAAACATAGGCTCACAACAGCAGTAATCAAACCGAATATCTGGTGCTTCGCCAGTCGTAGACCTAAGAATAAGCCAGACATCAGCATCACAACCACAGGCATGTTGGCGAAGATGATCGACGCTAAACCTGAAGAGATGTATTGCTCGCCATAGATCATCAACGTAAACGGAATCGCGAAATACATCAGCGCAACAATAAGCAGCCATTGGCGCTTACCTTTAGGGAACAGCAGTGGTTGGTTGAAGACTTTCGCTAATACCGCAAGCAGAGGTGCTGCAAGTAAAAAGCGTAACGCAGTAGCAAAAATAGGTGGGATAGAATGCAATGCTACTTCCATAGCGAACCAAGTGGTTCCCCAAATTAAGCAAACAGAGACAAAAAGCAAAATAGTTAGAGACTTCGAATTCATGGTGACTACTCATTAATAATTATTTTAAATCATAAGCTTGTGGCGCCTTAACGACGTGGCACAGTATAGAAAGGTAGTCGGAGAAAAGTTTTGTCTTTTTATCTCTAATTTGAGTTTTTTTGTGGAAATTAAATCTCTAGTATGATTATTTTATAGAAAATAAATTCTCTTTAGATAGTTAAAGTAAACTCATTGTTCTTTGTGAGGTTTAATTTAACTTAAGGAATGGTCAACTCAACGAGTATGGCTGTTGGGTTATTGCTGTTAGCGTAGCAACAAAAAACGCGCCCTCAATGAGGCGCGTTTTTGAACAATACGTTTAAGAGGCTGCGTCTACTGCGTAACAGGCTTGACTTGTTTGGATTGTCTTACCGCAAGGATAAGTTGTGGTAGCAGTGACATCACTATCATGCCGGTCATTAGTGAGTATTGTACTGCAGTGAATGATTCACCCATCAACACCATACCGGTCACGATGCCAGCTACTGGGTTTGCGATGCCACCGAAGGTGAAATCAACCACCGACATACGCTGTAGCAACCACACATACATGCCGTAACCCAGCGCTGTGTTTAGCCCAATAACCCATACGAGTCCCATAGCATTACGAGTATCGAAATGAGTCACGGCATTAATATAAGGCTGCGGATCGATGAATGCATGAACGCCAGACGCGACAGACAAAATCGTACCGCCCAGAATCAGTTGCCATGTTAATACCTTCCACCAGTGCATGCGGTTACCCAGTGACTTGGTAATGCTGCTGCCGATGACAATACACATTATTGCGGCAAACATTGCGCCTAAACCGATTGGGTTCAGAGCAATTTGGCTTGGGTTAAACAGTATCCACGCTAAGGTGATCAAGCCAATACCCGAAAGGGCTTGAATCAGATGCGGGCGCTGTTTTTTCACTACCCAGTGGAAGATCATCGCGAACACCGGCACGGAGATCATGCCCACGCCAGAGATTGCCGAAGGCAGCGTTAGCGCCATCACGAAGATCAAGCCAAAGAAGGTCGCGATATTGATAAGGCCCAGTGTGAAAATGATTTGCCACTCGCCTTTTTTAGGCAGTGTTGGTTTTACTGCTAGCAATAACAAACCAGCAGGTAACGCACGCAAAGCACCCAATAATAATGGTGGCCACTCCTGTAGCGTAAATTGCGTCACTGCATAGGTTGTTCCCCAAAAGAACGCGGGGATCATTGCTAATAATATGTTCATTTAAAATATCTTTACGTTAAGATAACTATTGTGTGAACTGTATACTGAGAACTAGTGGTTGTAAAGTATCTTTATGTTAAACTAGTTTGAAGTAATCAAGACTAATCACGGAGCTAGATTGCAAATGGATGCTATCGACCGCGTTGTAGAGCAATGGGCAAAGGAAAAGCCCGAATTAGAAACTGAGCCTATGGCAATGATGGGCCGGATTATGCGTATTGCCAAGTATATGGAGACGCAAGTTGCCGAGCTTCATAAAAAATACGACATGAAGCTGGGTGAGTTTGATGTGCTGGCGACGTTGCGACGTTCTGGAAAGCCTTACCAACTGACTCCGTCAGAATTGATCGGCTCGATGATGCTGACATCAGGCGCGATGACCAATCGCCTTGATAAGCTAGAAGCGAAAGGGCTGATCAGTCGTGAGCACAGTAAAGAAGACAGACGCAGCGTGAGTGTTCAGTTAACAAAAGATGGTCTTATTCTTATTGACCAAATGATGACTGAGCATGTTGAAACGCAGAAGAAGCTTGTGAAATCTCTGTCTGCGAGCCAGAAGAAAAATACTAACCAGCTGCTGAAAACATGGTTGAGCGCGTACGAGTAGTTTTTCTGATCTTCCTTTAGATTCAATAAAAAACCGAAGCTTAATCGCTTCGGTTTTTTTGTGCTTGTTTAAGAACTTCAAGTACAGCGAATTGGCGAGTTAAGCTTGCAGCATCTCGTCACTGAACAGTTCTGCGCAGCCAATGCCGTTGATGGCGCAGCTTTCATCGATGTCTGAGATGTCACCGCTGACCCCGATAGCACCCAATACCGTTTTATCCTTGTCTCGAATCAGTAGCCCCCCTGGTACTGGCACCATGTTTCCGTGTGCGAGCACGTTTACGGCGGAGATGAATGCTGGTCGGTTGTCAGCATCTTGGGCGAGTTTTCTAGAGGAACAACCCAGTGCGAGTGCCCCCCACGCTTTAGCGATCGCGATGTCTGGTCGCATCATGCTAGAGCCGTCTTGACGTTGCAGAGAAATCAGTTTGCCACCGCTGTCTAAGACGGCGACCGTCAAAGGCTCAGTGTGGATCTTGTTTCCCGCTTGTAAGGTGCCATCGATGATGGTTAACGCTTGTTGTAGAGTCAAACTTCCCATGTTATCTCCTAGTTTTTCAAGGGGCCGTGTACCAAGCTAAGTCAGCCAATCATTACGCTTGTTGTGAATATCATTGACTGATTCAGCTCGGTACAAGAGTCCTAACTGGACTCTTGTAATAGCCCATAGCTGGGTAAAGTTAGGAAGGCAGCGAACTCTTCGGCTGTAGAAAGTTGATAGAAAAGATCAGCTGTCTCTTCAAATCGACCTGCTGCATAGCGCGAGTCACCGACTTCATGTTTTATCGTGTCTAACTCCTGGTAAAGCCAAGAGTGGAACAATTGTTTGGTAAAGGTTTGGCCGTCATCAAGCGTGACGCCGTGGTGGATCCATTGCCAGATATTGGCTCTCGAGATCTCAGCGGTCGCGGCATCTTCCATAAGGCCGTAGATAGGCACACAACCGTAGCCTTGGATCCAAGCCTCAATGTAATAAAGCGCAATGCGTATATTCTTACGTACTCCTGCTTCGTCGCGGCTGCCTTCACAAGGTTTTAGCAACGAGTCTGCATTGATCACATGCTCCGGGCTTTGAAAATCCATTTGGTTTACTTTGCCATCTAAGTGCTTATCAAAGATCGACATTGCCAAATCAACCAGTGCAGGGTGCGCGACCCATGTGCCGTCGTGTCCGTTCTGAGATTCTCTTTGCTTATCTTCGATAACCTTGGCGGTTACACGCGCCATTTCTTGCGGATCTTTCGCTGGAATAAAGGCCGACATACCACCCATCGCCAGTGCGCCGCGAGCATGACAAGTACGCACCAACAGTTGGCTATAGGCATTTAGAAACTCTTGATCCATGCCGATCCCGTGGCGGTCAGGCAGGATGCGGTCTTTATGGTTTTTCAGCGTTTTGATGTAGCTGAAGATGTAATCCCAACGGCCACAGTTCATTGCCACGATATGATCACGCATTGCGTACAAGATCTCTTCCATTTGGAATACGGCTGGAAGCGTCTCAATCAAAACCGTCGCACGAATGGTGCCTTTGGGTACGTGGAAATAGTTTTCGGTGAAGCTGAAAATATCGTCCCACCACTGTGCTTCTTCCATGCTCTCAAGCTTGGGAATGTAGTAGTAAACCCCTAAACCTTGTTGTGCTCGTGATTGATAGTTATGGAAAAAGTACAAGGCGAAGTCCATCAAGCAACCGCCGATAGGCTGATTGTTGAATTGGATGGATTGCTCAGGAAGGTGGATCCCTCGTGGGCGTGCGATCAGCAGTGCAGGATCGTCGTTTAATTGGTAACGCTTCTGCTTCTTCTCATCGAAGTAGCTAATGGTGCCAAGGTTGGCGTCTCTTAGGTTGATTTGCCCTTCGACCATATTGGCCCAAGTTGGGGAAGACGCATCCTCAAAGCAGCACATGAAGACTTTTGCGCCTGAGTTTAGCGCGTTGATCACCATCTTTCTCTCGATAGGACCGGTGATCTCTACTCGGCGATCCAGCAACTCTGGCGGCGGCGTTGCCACTTTCCACTCTTTATTCTGGCGAATGGAAATGGTGTCTTTTCTGAAATTGGGTAACTCCCCCTCGTCATATTGAGCTTGTTTTACGTCGCGGTCACCTAGCAGGGCATGACGGCGATCTCCAAACTTATTCACGAGAGCTTCTAAGAATTTTAATGCATCTTTAGACAAGATCTCTTTGTACTCGGGGTTGTCCATATTCCCGAGTACCTGCATACATTGTACTTCTTCTCTCTCTTTTACGTCATTCATCATTGTTGTCTCCTTTGAACAATACGATGCCACTTTGTATACAAAATTCTCTTTTTAAGGATATTTATATTGCATAAATTGTAAACAAGCAAAGGGTATTTAACATTTATTTATCATTTGGTCTTTTTGGAATTTATTTTTACGTAAAGATATTTTATGTAAAGTAATGAATTGTAAGCTTTTCAGGGTTGATGCTTACTCAAATGGCAGTGTGATGTAACAAAATTGTTTCATTTTGGGGTTGATAAATAGCGAGGATGGTTCATAGTACACAAAAGTTAGTTTAATTGTATACAATCTTAACTGGAGGTTCGAATGGCAATTATGAAAGCGATTGAAGCAGCGGTAGAAGTGCTTAAACGTGAAGGAGTAGACATCGCATTTGGTGTTCCCGGCGCAGCAATAAACCCTATGTATGCAGCGATGAAAAAGCTCGGAGGAATCGATCACGTCTTAGCTCGCCACGTAGAGGGTGCATCCCATATGGCTGAAGGGTACACACGTACCAGTCAAGGAAATATAGGTGTGTGTATTGGTACTTCTGGCCCGGCAGGAACGGACATGATCACGGGGCTTTATTCTGCATCAGCTGACTCGATCCCTATCCTATGTATCACTGGTCAGGCTCCGCGCGCTCGCCTTCATAAAGAAGACTTTCAAGCGGTCGATATCGAATCGATTGCCAAACCAGTCACTAAGTGGGCAACCACGGTGCTGGAACCTGCACAAGTGCCACGCGCATTTCAAAAAGCCTTTCATTTAATGCGTTCGGGTCGCCCGGGTCCAATCTTGATTGATCTACCGATTGATGTTCAGCTGGCTGAGATTGAGTTTGATATCGATACCTATGAACCGCTAGAACCTTACAAACCGCAAGCAACTCGCGCGCAGGTTGAGAAAGCATTAACTATGATGTCTCAATCGGAAAAACCGCTGATTGTATCGGGTGGTGGCGTGATTAACGCTGGCGCATCTGAATTGCTCCAACAGTTTGCAGAAATCACCGGAGTTCCTGTGATTCCAACCTTGATGGGTTGGGGCTCGATCCCAGATGATCATGAATTAATGGCAGGCATGGTAGGGCTACAAACTTCCCACCGTTACGGTAACGAAACCATGCTCAACTCTGACTTTGTGTTTGGTGTCGGTAACCGATGGGCAAACCGTCATACCGGCTCTGTCGATGTTTACACCGAAGGCCGAAAGTTTGTTCACGTTGATATTGAACCGACCCAGATCGGTCGCGTGTTCTGCCCAGATTTAGGCATTGTCTCTGATGCGAAAGCAGCGCTAGAGCTAATGGTTGAAGTGGCGCAAGAGTGGCGTGACGCTGGCAAATTGCCGAACCGAAATGCTTGGGCAAGCGAGTGTCAGGAACGCAAATCGACCATGCTGCGTAAAACCAATTTCGATGAAGCACCAATGAAACCGATGCGTGTTTATGAAGAGATGAACAAGGCATTTGGCCGTGACACTTGCTATGTGAGCACCATTGGTTTGTCGCAAATCGCCGCCGCTCAGTTCCTGCATGTTTATAAGCCTCGTAACTGGATCAACTGTGGTCAAGCAGGCCCACTAGGTTGGACTACACCCGCTGCATTAGGCGTACGAGCAGCTGATCCAGATCGCGATATCGTTGCTATCTCTGGTGATTACGATTTCCAATTCATGATCGAAGAACTGGCCGTTGGCGCGCAATTTAACTTGCCATACATTCATGTGTTGGTGAACAACTCGTATCTAGGTTTAATTCGCCAAGCACAGCGTCAATTTGATATCGATTATTGTGTACAACTGGCGTTTGATAACCAGAATGCGCCAGAGCTTGAAGGCTACGGTGTTGACCATGTAGCCGTTGTTGAAGGCCTAGGTTGTAAGGCAATTCGAGTTCGTGAACCAGAGCAAATTGCGGCAGCGTTTGAGCAAGCTAAAGAGCTGATGAACAAGCATAAGGTACCGGTTGTTGTTGAGTTGATTCTTGAGCGAGTAACCAACATTGCGATGGGCGTTGAGATCAATGCAATTAACGAATTTGAACCACTTGCCGAAAGCCGCGACGATGCTCCAACCGCGCTAGCGTACAAGTAATCATTAAGTAATGTGTATCCGTAGAATTGAGGTTTAGATCTACAGAAAGTCTCCAATAGAGCGAGGCTTTACTACAAATAACCAGATTTTTACAGATAAAGAATAAGGACAGAGTCATGGTAAAATTTGCAGCAAACTTGTCAATGTTATTCACGGAAGTTGATTTTATGGACCGCTTTGAAGCTGCCGCAGAAGCGGGCTTTCAAGGTGTGGAATACCTTTTCCCTTACGCCTTTGATGCTCAGGCAATCAAAGCAAAGCTCGATGCTAACAACTTAGAGCAAGTGCTATTCAACCTGCCTGCGGGTGATTGGGATGCTGGCGATCGTGGTATCGCGGTCGACCCAGCACGAGTTGAAGAATTTCAAGCGGGTGTACCTAAAGCCATCGCTTACGCAAAAGCGCTCGGTTGTACTCAAGTGAATTGCTTGGCGGGGATTGTTCCGCAAGGTGTGACCCAACAAGACGCGCAATCGGCGTTTGTGATTAACCTGCATTACGCGGCGAACGCGCTAGCAGCAGAAGGCATCAGCTTAGTGATAGAAGCGATCAATACACGCGATATTCCGGGCTTCTTCTTAAACACCACAGAGCAAGCTAAAGCGATCATCAAAGAGGTAGGGAGCGATAACCTTTCTATCCAATACGATATTTATCACATGCAAATTATGGAAGGCGATCTTACGCCGACCATGCAGCAGAACATTGGCCAAATCGCACACGTGCAACTGGCGGATAATCCAGGCCGACACGAACCGGGTACCGGAGAAATCAATTACCCATTTGTGCTCAATTATCTTGATGAGCTTGGCTATCAAGGCTGGGTGGGCTGCGAATACAAACCTAAGACGACGACGACAGAAGGCCTTGGTTGGCTACACCAGTACCGTTAATTGCGTCTGGTAACCCTCAAACGTTAAGGAGAACAACATGTCTAAAATTGCATTTATCGGAACTGGCATCATGGGTAAACCTATGGCGAGTAACCTTCAAAAAGCAGGTCACGATTTGATTCTGTCGGATCACTTTAATGCAGCACCTGCCGATCTTGTGGCAGCGGGTGCAACGGTCTGTCATTCACCCGCGGAAGCGGCTGAAGCAGCAGATATCATTATCTTAATGGTGCCGAATACCCCTCAAGTAGAAGACGTCCTGTTTGGTGACAATGGCGTCGAGCAAGGCCTTACCGCCGGTGGCGCTGCTGGAAAACTGGTTATCGATATGAGTTCAATCTCACCAATCGCAACCAAAGCGATTGCAGCGCGAATCAACGAAGGCGGTGCTTCATACCTCGATGCACCGGTATCAGGTGGCGAAGTAGGCGCTATCAATGCGGCGCTGACTATCATGGTTGGCGGTGAGCAAGAAGCCTTTGATAAAGCACGACCTCTGTTCGAAATCATGGGTAAGAACATTACGCTAGTAGGCGACAACGGTGCGGGTCAAACCTGTAAGGTGGCGAACCAGATCATTGTTGCTCTGAATATCGAAGCCGTGTCTGAAGCCTTGGTATTTGCTTCGAAAGCCGGTGCTGATCCAGCACGCGTACGTCAGGCTCTATTAGGTGGCTTTGCTAACTCTAAGATATTGGAAGTACACGGTGAGCGCATGGTTGAAGGTACCTTTGACCCTGGATTTAGAATCTCACTTCACCAGAAAGACTTGAATCTGGCGCTAACGGGCGCAAAAGAGCTAGGGGTTGCACTACCGAATACGGCCAATGCTCAGGAGTTGTTTGGTGAATGTGCCGAAATGGGCGGTGAAGGTTGGGACCACTCTGCGCTTATTCAAGCGATTGAGAAACGTTCTGATCACTCGATTCGTTAATCTAGTTAACGGTTTGTCCGTTTAGTGGTTAATCAATCAACCGATTATCCGTTAATTAATTAGGGCTGCTATCGATTCGTAGCCCAACAGTTTGTTTATAAATCGCGTAGTTTCGTCTCCTTTTATACGCGTTCCTGATACGAGGCAGAGGTTGAAGTTGTTCCTTTCCAACTTGATCTTAGCAGGCACCCTTTGGCCTTGTATCGGGGTTCTTTTTTTCTCCGTCAACTAAGGAGTGGCTGATGGACATTGATGCTAAGCAATTTCTGCAAACCCTTTTCTCAAGTGCTGTTAATCAGGCGCTACCTACAAATCACATAGAACCTTTTCTTCCTAAAGACATTTTTTATCGCTCTGCTAATCAAGCCGGGCGTACTGTGGTGATAGGAGCAGGTAAAGCGGCCGCGTCAATGGCAGCAGAGCTTGAAGCGGTTTGGCAGGCAAAAAAACAACAAGACCTAGCACTGCGTGATCTTGAAGGCTTAGTCGTGACCCGCTACGAACACACCGCACCTTGCGAACACATTGAGGTGATTGAAGCAGCGCACCCCGTGCCAGATGCGATGGGCTTAGAAGTAAGCCAACGTATGCTGCAATTGGTTAGTGGCTTGAGCGCTGACGACACGGTTATTTGTCTATTGTCGGGTGGCGGCTCTGCACTATTAAGCTTACCCGGTGGTGACATCAGCCTAGCAGAGAAGCAACAAATCAATAAGGCGCTGCTTAAATCAGGCGCCGCCATTGATGAGATGAACTGCGTTCGTAAGCATTTATCTTCAATCAAAGGTGGTCGCCTAGCGAAAGCCGCTTACCCAGCAAGAGTCGTATCTTTGGCGATTTCAGATGTGCCGGGCGATGACATCAGTGTGATTGCATCGGGCCCGACCGTACCCGACACCACCACGCGTTTTGATGCGATGGCCATTTTAGAACGTTATCAAATAGAAACACCACGCTCGGCATTTGAATGGCTAAATAATCCAGAGTCAGAGACCATTAAGCCAGATGATGCCTGTTGGAAGAACGCGGAGCACCATATTATCGCCACACCAATGTCGGCATTGGAATCCGCTGCTGCAGAAGCTGAAGGTTTGGGCATTCCTGCTTATGTGTTGAGTGATTGTATAGAGGGAGAAGCGCGAGATGTTGCGAAAGTTCACGCTGCGTTGGCTAAGCAAGTGGCCAATCACAAGCACCCATTTGCGACGCCTTGCGTGATACTTTCCGGTGGCGAAACCACAGTAACCGTTAAGGGCAATGGTCGCGGTGGGCGTAACTGTGAGTTCTTGTTGAGCCTATATAATGAGCTTAAAGGCCAAGACAACATATTTGCATTGGCCGCCGATACCGACGGGATTGATGGCGTGGAGGACAATGCGGGTGCGTGGATTACCCCACAAACATGGCTGCAAGGTTCGAGCCTGTCGCTTAAAGCGCAAGACTACCTCGATGCCAACAACAGCTACGACTTTTTCAAGCAAGTCGATGTGCTTCTTACCACGGGGCCGACGCTGACCAATGTGAATGACTTCCGCGCAATATTGATTCTTTAACTTGAACAGTTCAAAAACACGGTATGGAATGGTCGCTTCTTAACAAATAGAGCGGCCATTTTATTGTTATCAATGCGGTGACCTTGAGTTCTGAGATTATCTTCTGGACTAATGAAGCACGTTGATTACTATGATTTTAGTAACGAGCTGTAAAGGATGCAATATGTCTAGGATCAGACAAAAGAATCAAGATTTAATCATCGAAGTCGCGTGTGAACAATTCGCCACTCATGGTTATGCCGCAACAAAAATGGCTGATATCGCAAAAGCGGCCGACATTCCCAAGCCCAACGTATTCTACTATTTCAGCTCTAAAGATAAGCTCTACAACGCTGTGCTTGAAACCGTCACTCAGCCTTTACTTGAAGCATCTCGTCCAATTGAAGATCTCAGCGATCCTGTTGAAGCCTTGTCTCAATATATTCAAACCAAACTGATCATTTCTCGCGACCATCCACATGCCTCTAAAGTGTTTGCTAATGAAGTGATGTCTGGCGCGAAAGTGCTACCAAAAGAGATTGGCGATGAGCTGTATAAGCAATCCCAGATGATCCTTGATAAGTTCTCAACGTGGTCAGCGCAAGGTCTAATGGACGATGTTCCTGCACACCATTTAATGTTCACCATATGGGCGGCGACTCAAACCTACGCTGATTTTGGCTGGCAGATTTGCAGCGTAATGCAGAAAGACCAGCTCGATGATAAAGACTATGAAGATGCCGCTGAGTTCATCACCCAGCTGGTGATTAAAGGGTGTGGTGTGAAAAGCTAACGTTATTTGAATGTTTTTTTTGGGTCTGCGATTGCAGGCCTTTTTTGTTCGTGCATTTGAGTGAGCATATGTGCAAAGCTACTTTTGTGACCTGTTGTGCAATAACTTATTTATCTTGAATTTGGCTCGATTAGGTATGCCATTTTATTTAAAGTTAGCGTTATAGTATCGGCAAAAATTCAATTCCGTCATTTTTATCAAAGCTAGAAGCTAATATTAGACTTCTATATTTATTACACGCACAACATTAAGGTTTAGCAATGACGCTTAAAAGCTTGGCATGCACCATCAGCGCAGTTCTGCTTGCAGGTTGCGGTTCAACGGTCGCGACGCAAACATACAACGCTGATCTGATCATCACCAACGGACAGGTTCTCACCATCAATTCAGAAATGGATGTGATTGAAGATGGTGTTGTTGTAGTGAAAAACGACCAGATCATCGCAGTCGGTACCGAGGATTTAATGACTCAATATCGCGCAGAAAAAGTGATTGATGCTCAAGATGGAATCGTCATGCCGGGTATGGTGAACGCGCACAACCATTTACCGATGATCGCGTTTCGTGGCTTAGGGGAAGAGGGCATCTCGAATCGTCTGTTCGCTTACTTCTTCCCTCTAGAAGCCGAAAAGCTAAGCCGTGAACTGATTTACAACGCAACCAAGCTTGGCTCTATCGAACTAGCACAAAGCGGTGTAACCACTTATGCCGATATGTATTACCACATGGATGAAATGGCCAAGGCGACCAAAGAAGTCGGCTTACGCGCTGTGCTCGGCGAAACCGTGATTAAGTTCCCAGTGGTCGATGCCAAAGAACCTTATGGCGGCATTGAATACGCCAAAGGCTTTATCGAACAATACAAAAACGATGAGCTAATCACGCCTGCTTATGCGCCACATGCGGTGTACACCGTGAGCAAAGATAAGCTGCAAGAAATCAACAAGCTGTCTGCTCAATACGATGTGCCGGTGCTGATTCACGTTGCTGAATTCCCAAATGAAGAGAAACGCATCAAAGATGAAACTAAGGCAACATCGCCAGTCGAATACATGGATGAAATTGGTGTGCTGGACGAGCGCGTAGTCATTGCTCACGGTATCCATCTTTCGGAGAACGATCAAAAGCTTCTAAAGCAAGCTGACGCAGGGATCTCATACAACCCAATGGCGAACGCTAAAGGTGCAACTGGCATCGCACCAGCATGGGATATGTACCGTGCTGACATGCGAGTAGGCTTAGGAACAGATGGCCCAATGAGCTCTAACCAAGTCGATATCATGCGCACATTAAGCTACGCAGCGAACATGCAACGTTTAAAGCATTCTGACCGCACTATCATGATTCCTGAGCAAGTTATCGAGATGGCGACATTAGGTGGCGCGAAAGCCCTACACATGGAAGATCAAATCGGTTCTCTTGAAGCGGGTAAGAAGGCAGACATCGTGATTGTAGAGACAACATCAGCGAACATGATGCCAAATTACGACCCTTACGCGACCTTGGTTTACCAAGCGAACCCAAGCAACATCGACACGACGATTGTGAACGGCCAAATCGTAATGGAAAACCGTGTAATGCACACCGTTCAACTGGATGAAATCCGCCAAAGCGTCGATGAGTTTGAAACAGATATCAAAGCCTTTGCCAAAGAGCTTTCTAAGAAGGCGATTAAGTCGAAGAGCTTGATGGATTAAGATGTAAATCGGTTTCTAAAAATCGAACTGAATGAACAAGGCCGACATCACGTCGGCCTTTTTTCGCTTTTCTAGTTAGAGAGTATTTAATTATTCATCGCCAGTTTACCTAGCTTCATTGCAGCTGCATGGTGGCGGTGCATTAGTTGTTCCATGTCTACGCCAATCACGGCACCATCGTTAACTCGCCATTTTCCGGCTACCATCACTTTATCCGCTTGTTGAGCGCCGCAGAGTAGTAGTGCTGCCAGCGGATCGTGGCTGCCAGAGAAACGAATGTCATCGAGCTTGAACATCGCGATGTCGGCTTGTTTACCGACCTCTAGTGTACCGATATCCGTTCTACCCATTGCGCGTGCCGATCCGGACGTTGCCCAGCGCAGTGCGTCGAAGTGTGAAACATTGGCAGAGCCATATTGCAGGCGTTGTAGATACATCGCCATGCGCACTTCTGCAATCATATTGGAGCCGTCATTCGAGGCGGAACCATCGACACCTAGGCCGACTTTCACGCCAGCGGCTTCGAGGTCGTTGTTCTTACAAATACCGGAAGCCAGCATCATGTTGGACGTCGGGCAGTGGCTGATGCCAATGCCTGCTTTGCCCAATCGTTTGATCTCTTCTGGGTTGAAGTGAATGCCGTGTGCAAGCCAAGTGCGTTCATTCAGCCAGCCGACATCTTCTAGGTAATCGACAGGGCGTAGACCGAACTTCTCGATACAGAAGTCCTCTTCATCGAGCGTTTCGCATAGGTGAGTGTGCATCATCACGTTCTCACGCTCACTGATCTTGGCGGTCTCTTTCATCAGGTCGGTGGTGACTGAGAACGGCGAACAAGGCGCGAGTGCGATTTGAATCATCGCCCCTTCATCACGCTGGTGGTAATCGCGAATCAAGCGTTGGCTGTCATCTATAATGGTTTGTTCGGTTTGAATGGTGTGTCGTGGAGGTAGCCCACCTTCATCTTCCCCTAGGCTCATGGAGCCGCGAGTGAATATCGCTCTTACGCCCAATTTCTCTGCCGCCTCGACTTGTAAATCGATGGCGTGTTCTAGTCCGTTTGGCAGTAAGTAATGATGATCCGACGCTGTGGTACAGCCCGACATCATTAACTCGACCAGCGCCAACTCTGTAGCAAGGCTCATCATCTCAGAGTCGAGATTGGCCCAAACAGGGTAGAGGCTTTGTAGCCAATGGAAGAGCTCTTTATTCAGTGCGCCGGGGTAGGCACGCGTTAGGGTTTGATAGAAGTGGTGGTGCGCATTGATAAGCCCCGGGGTCACAACATGACGAGAGGCGTCGACGCTGTAATCTACGGGTAAGGTTGGCTCTTTGTGTTTGCCAACCAGCTCAATGATTTTATTACCTTTAATGACAATACCGCCTTCTGCATCAGCGAGTGATCCAGTGTAGATTGCGAGAGGATTCTTAATCCAGATGGTTTCCATTCATAGTAGTCCTTAGCCATCTCAGCCTTTTCAGGGAAGAGGGTCTTTGCTGGTATTTGCTGTTGATAGATAAATTCGAATCAGGGGCGTTAAAACGTTCAATGTTCTAATCAGCCCTGATCCTACGGAAATCGGTTTTACGTTAGTCAGTGAACTAGCTAGTTCGCTTTGGGCTCAGGGTTTTCTGAAGCCGCTTGAACGTCTGCTTCTGTGCTTGCTTGTTGAATCTCTAATTGCTCGTCTGAGTGTCGTTCTTCTTCAGCCTGTTCTTTCATTTCTAGTTCAACTTGCGCTTGGCTCTCGGCTAATGCTTCTTGCTCTTCTGCTCGTGAAGATTTCGGCAACACAAGGTTTAGCAGAACCGTCATGATGGTGCCTGTTGTAATGCCAGAATGAAGGAAATTCGCCAAATCATGCGGTAAGTGTTGCAACAATCGTGGTTCGAAAGTGACGGCTAAGCCAGACGCTAAGCCAACACAGATTACCAAGGCATTTCGCTTGGTGTCTGCGGCTTTGATCAACATGCGGATACCCGCGTAGGCAATCATACCGAACATCACAAAACCCACACCACCTAGAACAGGTTTCGGAATCGTGACGGCAATAGCGGCTAATTTCGGGAATAAACCACCTAAAATTAACAAACCACCGGTTGCAGCTACTACATAGCGACTTGCTACACCTGTGATACCCACAATACCGACGTTTTGGCTGAATGATGCTAGTGGCATTGCCGTTAAAATTGAAGATAAGGTACTTCCAAGGCCATCGCCTAGAAGACCACGTTTTAAGTCTTTACCGCTGACTTGGGTTTGGCAGTTGTTGCCTAATGCCATGAAGTCCCCCGTTGCTTCGGCGATAACCACGATGTACACCAAGCTCATACTGATGATGGCGCTCGCAGAAAAGGTAAAGCCATATTTGAAGGGTTCAGGACCACCAACCCAAGCGGCAGAGCTGATTTGCTCAAGGTCGACCATGCCGAGCGATAGCGCCACAATGTAACCGCCCGCTAAACCAATCACGATGGCCGAAGCGGCAACCGCGCCTTTACAGTAAACCGATACGCCAACCACAATCCCCAAAGAGATCAGTGCTAGAAACAGCTTTGGCAGCGTGGCGAATTGTTCCGTGTTGGCAGGAGAATCGCCAACCCAGTTCATGGCAACCGGTAAAATGGTTAAGCCGATTAGGGTAACCACCACACCACTTACCACGGTCGGGAACAGCTTGCGAACCTTGTCCATGTAGAAGCTGGCACCAATTACCACGAATGAGCCGATAAGTGCTGAGCCCATGATAGCGGCGACACCACCTTCGTTACCGATGGAAATAGCCACACCTAAAAAGGCAAAGCTTGAGCCCATTACAACAGGCAGTCGAATACCAACAGGGCCAAAACCGAGACATTGCGCGACAGTCACAATACCAGAAGCCAATAGCGCCGCATTGATCAGTGAAACGATCTCTGTGTTAGGTAGGCCGATAGAAGCACCGACAATAAGCGGGACAGCGACGATGCCACCAATCGAGGCGAGCATGTGTTGTAAAGCAAGTAGAAGGGTTAGCCCATGGGGCGGTCTTTCATTAAGGGTGTACAGAAGTTTCATTTGATATTCCTCTGCCTGCGTTTCCGTTTCCGTTTACAGGCGATTGGCGGTCAAATAATGACTTCTACAAACTGCGTAGGGTCATAAAAAAGTGCACTGAATCGGTAGGGTTTCTGCTCTCTCGTCATCAATGCAATTAGCTTTCTTAAAAATCATGTTGTTGCTTGGCTTGCGAACCAGCCAAGCAACGTTGTGAGCAATCAAGAAATGACTGCTCAGGAGCTTTAGGGTTAACCGATGAACACTAGCTTGGCGATGAAGATAGCCGCTAGGAAGTACATCGAGATAGACACATCTTTGGTTTTACCTGTCGCCAACTTAAGCACTGTGTAGGTAATGAAACCCAATGCGATACCGTTCGCGATAGAGAAGGTCAGTGGCATCATTAGTGCGGTAATCGCGGCTGGAGCACCGTTAGTGAAGTCTTTCCAATCGACGTGCTGCATGCTGCTCATCATCACGAATGCGACGTAAATAAGAGCACCAGACGTTGCGTAAGCGGGGATCATGCCTGCAAGCGGTGATAGGAAAATTGCCGCTAAGAACAACACACCAACCACGATTGCTGAAAGACCTGTACGTGCGCCTGCTGCAACACCGGCTGCACTCTCTACATAACTGGTTACTGGCGGACAGCCTACACACGCACCTGCCACGCTTGAAATACTGTCGGCTTTCAGTGCTTTGCTTAGGCCTTCAATCTTGCCCGTTTCAGGGTTGGTCAGGTTTGCACGCTCAGCTACGCCCATCAAGGTACCAGCTGTATCAAACATGTTTACAAAAAGGAAAGCCAAGATAACACTGATCATCGATACGTTTAGTGCACCGGCGATATCCATTGCCATAAAGGTAGGCGCTAAGCTTGGTGGTGCAGCGAAGAAGCCATCGTAGTGAACTAGGCCAAGCATCATGCCGACTAGCGTTACACTCAAAATACCGATAAGCACCGCGCCAAACACTTTACGCTCACTCAGAACCGCAATGATCAAGAATGCAATCGCAGCAAGCAGAGCTTCTGGTTTCGTGAAGTCACCCAATGAAACCAAAGTTGCTGGGTTTTCGACGACGATACCCGCTGTTTTTAAGCCAATTAGACCTAAGAACAAACCAACACCTGCAGTCATTGAATAGCGCAAGCTCTCTGGAATACTCTCGATGATCCATTGGCGGACTTTGTAAAAACTCATCCCGACAAACAAGATACCGGAGATAAACACCGCACCCAGTGCCACCTCCCAGCTGTAACCCATTTCGCTCACAACCGTGAAAGAGAAGAAGGCGTTCAAGCCCATGCCCGGTGCAAGGCCGACAGGCCAGTTCGCGAATAAGCCCATTAACAAACAACCAATCGCGGCACCAATACAGGTAGCGACAAATACAGCCCCTGCATCCATACCTGAAGCGGCCATGATTTGTGGGTTAACGAAGATGATATAAGCCATGGTTGCGAAGGTGGTGACACCGCCGACTAACTCATTTTTTACGCTGCTTCCGTGTGCCTTAATCTTAAAGAGTTTCTCTAAAATTCCGTTGTTCGCATCTTGGTTGAGTATTTCTGTTTTACTCTCACTCATGTCTGCAAGTCCTTTTATGTTGTGATCCATTTATTGAATACAGCGAGATTTCAATATTAAGTTTTAAGGTTTTTCCTAGCTCTAACTCGTTATGAATAAGCTTTTCGTGGCTCATTTTTTAACTGTTAACGTTGTTAGTATTTTTATGTGAGCGTGCTTAATGAGCGCGCATCTTTTTATATGCACGCATGAATCTGTTTATTATTGGGTGATAGAGCCTAGATCGGGATTCTAAGCATCGGGACTAACTGCCCCGATAAGTCGAGAAACTGTATGGTGAGACTAAAAGCGGAACGTGGTAGTGCGCATCGGGATCATCCAAGCCGAAGCGAATAACCACATCGTCTAGGAAAGGCACGCCATCCAATTCCACACCTTTGTTTTTGTAGTAGTCGGCTACATAGAATACCAATTGGTATTTCCCCGGTCGGAAATCATTTCCTGCCAGAATCGGCGCATCGGTTCGGCCATCGGAGTTAGTGAGTACCGTCGCCAGCTTTTCTGTTGAGCCTTCCTTGACCTTATAAAGCTCTACCTTGATCTCTGCACCCGGTAAGCCGTGAGTAGTGTCTAATACGTGTGTTGTTAGTCTTCCCATAGTCCTTTAATAGCGCTTTTGGCGCTCCTCTGTTCCGTGGTTTATGTATCCATTTCGACCCTGCAAAGAATGCAACTGGTCACTTTGTTATCACTAACTATGTACGAACTGTATACAATTAGTAAAGAGAATTGTTGGAAAAATGTTAACTATTTAGTCGTTTTTTCTGACTTTAAAGATGTGGATTATTGGTTTTTGGTCGAGGGTTGTATTGTTAAGGTATTGTTTTTAAATGGTTTGACTGAGAAAAATTAACTTGAATAACAAAATCTTTACATTGAGATAAATAATTGTATACAATAAATGTACAGGGGTAAGGTTGCTCAGTTTTTGGAAAATCCATTCACTGATTCATTTTGATGAACCAACGAAAGAGCGGCTAAGCCAACCACTTATGTTAGGAGTACTTGGATGAATAAGGATTATTCAAGAAATTTGATCGGTTACGGAGCTAACCCTCCAAACCCTCAATGGCCAGGTAATGCGCGCGTCGCGGTTTCTTTTGTATTGAACTATGAAGAGGGCGGTGAGCGTTGTTTGTTACATGGAGACGACGAGTCTGAAGCTTTTCTTTCAGAGATCCCGTCAGCACAGCCGATTAAAGGCGAACGTCACATGAGCATGGAATCCATCTATGAATATGGTAGCCGTGCGGGTGTATGGCGTGTTCTTCGTTTGTTCGATGAATATGAAATCCCACTGACCGTCTTTGCGGTCGCAATGGCGATTGAGCGTCACCCAGACGTTGCCAAAGCCATGGTCGAAGCGGGGCACGAAATCTGTAGTCACGGTTATCGCTGGATAGACTATCAATACATTGATGAGTCTGAAGAGCGCGACCACATGACCAAAGCGATTGAGATCATCCAACAAGTGACGGGGCAGCGCCCACAAGGTTGGTACACAGGTCGAACTGGGCCGAACACTCGTCGCTTAGTCGCAGAAGAAGGCGGCTTTCTTTACGACTCCGATGCCTATGATGATGACTTGCCTTATTGGCACACCGAGACTGGTCATCCGCAATTGGTGATCCCTTACACACTCGATGTAAACGACATGCGTTTTTCAACCGCGCAAGGCTTCAACTCGGGTGAGCAGTTCTTCCAATATCTGAAAGACACGTTTGACACCCTTTATATGGAAGGCGAAACCGCGCCGAAAATGATGTCGGTTGGGCTGCATTGTCGTCTGATTGGTCGCCCCGGTCGTATTGCTGCATTAAGACGCTTCTTAGATTACGTCAAAGAACACGACAGTGTGTGGCTATGTCGTCGAATCGATATCGCCAACCACTGGCACCAACATCACCCATACAACGAACAACAAAATTAGAACGAACAGCAAGGAGGCTTAACGTGACTGAATTTCGATCTTGCCAACCAACAACCATGAACCGCGATACCTTTGTCGCGCACTTTGCTGATGTGTACGAACACAGCCCATGGGTTGCTGAAGCGGTTTATGACCAAGGTTTGAATGCCGAAGATGATCATATCGAGAATCTTCATCTAAAAATGGCATCAACCTTGTTAAATGCCGACCAAGGCAAACAGTTGGCTTTGATCAATGCTCACCCAGATTTAGCGGGCAGAGCAGCAGTAAACGGCGAACTCACCGAGTCGTCGACCAAAGAACAAGCGGGGGCGGGCATCGACCAGTGCAGCGCCGAAGAATTTGAAAAATTCACTTCTTACAACAACAGCTACAAAAGTCGCTTCAATTTCCCTTTTATCATGGCGGTGAAGGGAGCCAATCGTTACCAAATTCTTGAGTCGTTCGAGATGCGATTAGGAAATGATAGTGAAACTGAGTTTGCTACGGCGATTCAAGAGATCAACAAGATCGCGATGTTTCGTCTCTGGGATATGTAAGTTAACGGAGTTAACAGCTATCTCAGCCCAGTCTTAGTGCGTTAAAGGTTTGATTTGTAAAAACATAAGCCACTAAGTTCTCATTTTATTATTACTTGATTAATTTCATAGGATTACACGGACATGACCCATAAATTTGAACAGTACATAAACCTTGCAGACGAAAAACTCGGCGCAGAAGCTATCTTCGCAACCGACGATTTTTTCGCAGATAAAAGCCGTCTACTCAGCCACGCAGCGCCAGAGTGGAAAGACGACTTATATGACGACAACGGCAAGTGGATGGACGGCTGGGAAAGCAGACGCAAACGCGGCGAAGGTTACGACTACTGTGTCGTTCGCCTTGGCCTAGCTGGCACGATTGCTGGCGTTGATATTGATACCTCATTCTTCACAGGTAACTTCCCACCTTCGGCATCAATCGACGCGTGTTATTCACCACAAGGTGAGCCAACAGATTCAACAGAGTGGCAAGAAATTCTGCCTTCAATGGCACTACAGGGTGATCATCATCATCTTGAAGACATTGAAAGTGATCAAGTATTTACGCACCTGCGTTTGAACATCTACCCAGACGGTGGTGTTGCACGCCTACGTGTTTACGGCCGACCAAGTGTTGATTGGGACGCAATAGACTCTCATCAACAGGTGGATCTAGCAGCCGTTGAGCATGGTGGCCGAGCACTCGCATGTAGCGATGAGCACTACGGTAACAAAGCCAACATCTTAGGCCCAGGCCGTGGTGAAAACATGGGTGATGGCTGGGAAACAGCACGTCGTCGCACACCGGGTAACGATTGGGTAATCGTGGCATTAGGCCACCCAGGTAATATCGAACGTATCGTTGTGGATACGGCACACTTCAAAGGTAACTACCCAGACAGCTGCTCAATCCAAGCGGCTTACGTGAAAGGTGGCACCGACGACCAAGTGGAAACACAAAGCCTATTTTGGCGTGAACTCTTGCCAGCACAAAAGCTGAAAGCGCATGAGATTCACGAATTCATTTCTGAGGTAAACGACCTTGGTGCGATTACCCACGTACGTGCAAACATATTCCCAGATGGTGGTATCAGCCGTTTGCGTCTGTTTGGTACGAAAGCTAAATAGGTAAGGAAATGAGTATGAGTAATGGAATACGTCGTTTATCTATCGAACCGTTAACCAAGCAGGCTTTTGCAGAGTTTGGCGATGTTATCGAGTCCGATAATAGTGATTTCTTCATGATCAATAGTGGATCAACACGTCGCTACCACAAGCTAGCGACAACGGATGTGCAAGACCAAGATGGAGAAGCCATCATCAGCATCTTCCAAGCCACACCGTTGAGCTACCCACTGACCATCAAAATGTTAGAGCGTCATCCACTTGGCTCTCAGGCATTCATTCCATTACTTGGTCAACCCTATTTAATTGTTGTTGCGCCAAAAGGCGACGATCCAACATTAGCCAATAGCCGAGCTTTCTTGAGCAACGGTCGTCAAGGAGTGAACTATCACAAAGGGGTGTGGCATCACCCAGTTCTCGCCCTCACCGATCAAGACCAGTTCTTGATCGTCGATCGAGGCGGCGAAGGGCACAACTGTGACGAAGTTTATTTCGACAGCGATCGCGTGGCATTGCATTTGGACGACTTGCCAACGGACGACAATAAGGAAGAGCAACGCTTAGCTAAAGCGTTGTGATACAGGAGTTTATTATGGATCCGCATATTACAGAGTGGTTGAACTTAGCAATACGCTGGGCTCACATGATTGTTGGTGTTGCGTGGATAGGCGCATCATTTTACTTTGTTTGGTTAGAGAACAACCTTAACCGAGTAAACCCAAAAACGGGCCTTTCAGGCGACTTATGGGCAATTCACGGCGGTGGTATTTATCACCTAGAGAAGTACAAACTTGCGCCACCAGAGATGCCAGAGCACCTGCACTGGTTCAAATGGGAAGCCTACTTCACGTGGATCACCGGTGTGTGTCTACTGGGTGTGGTTTACTACCTTAACGCTGAAATCTACCTGATTGCACCGGGCTCTGGCCTTGATTCAACAACGGCAATCGCGATTGGTATTGGTTCATTCGTTGCTGGTTGGTTTATCTACGACTTACTGTGTGACTCGCCTTTAGGTAAAACCCCCGTGTTGCTTGGCGTTGTGCTGTTTTTGCTGCTCGTCGCTGCGACCTATGGTCTAACCCAAGTGTTCAGTGGCCGTGGTGCTTACATTCATGTGGGTGCAATCATTGGTACCATCATGGTGGGTAACGTATTCCGCGTTATCATGCCTGCACAACGTAACTTGGTGAAAGCGATTGAAGAGAAGCGCGAACCGGATCCGGCATTGCCAGCGAAAGGTCTACTGCGTTCTCGTCACAACAACTACATGACCCTGCCAGTGCTGTTCATCATGATCAGTAACCACTTCCCAAGCACTTATGGCTCGGAATACAACTGGCTGATCCTTACTGGGCTAGCGATTTTCAGTATCTTGGTGCGCCACTACTTCAATACCCGTCACGGTAGTCAGAAGTTTGCATGGACAGTGCCAGTCGCGGCATTGGGTATGATCACGCTTGCGTTTGTGACCTCACCTTACGCGAAAAAACAGATGACTCCGGTTGTGCAAGCACCTGTGGTTCAAGAAGTGCAAGTCAGCGCGACTGAATCAGCGACAGAAGAGCTTGCTGGAAACGACACAGCGTCAACGACGACTAGTTCTCAAGCTGTACCTGCAGACCACGCAATGCAAACGGCTAGCGCAGGTGTAAGCTTTGAAACCATTAACAAAGTCATTCAAGAGCGCTGTTCTGTGTGTCATTCATCAACCCCGAGCCACGCCGCTTTTGCTGCTGCGCCAGCCGGTGTGATGTTTGATACCCCTGAAGAGATTAAAGCCAACGTCCCAAGGATTGTTGCTCAAACCGTAACAACCAAGGTGATGCCGCTCGGCAACATGACTCAAATGACCGACGAAGAACGCGCACTCATCGGCACTTGGGTAGAGCAAGGCGCTACGCTTCAATAATGATGTAAATCCTTTACCTAAGAGCATGAGTCTTAGGTGAGGCTTGGGGAGAGTTTGGTTTACGGGCACGCGCCAAACTCATCCCACCCTGTTTCCCCGGTTCCTATAACCGGGGCTTTTTGTTTTTGGACAAAGGAAATGCAGATTTATCATTCAGTTGGTGACTCTATATGCATATGTGAATTAAAGTGTTTTAACAACAGTTTGGCTATATCAAAAGCTGTGTTGTGATTAGAAATAAACATAAGTCATTGTGAACATGTGCTTTCCGAAGGGAAAATAGAGATGGTTAGAAAAGGTATGCTTCTTCAGTTACTGGATGAACTCCGAACGCTTGAAGAAAATGGATCCGAATTTACTGCAAGAGAAGTTGCTGAATCTGTTGGCTACAGTGTTAACTCGGTGAATAAGTATTTTAATGAAAAATTAAAAGGTAAGTATGTTACTAAAGTAAGTCGCTCACTTTGGAAATGTAGCGGTATCACGCAACTATCAAATGACCAGTTTTTCTTATTGATGTCTCAGAGTCAAAATACTCAAGGAAAGTCACCTGATGAAGTGTTCTCAAATCAGCTCATTAAAAGAAGTCATGATGCTTTTACTTTAGCTTTGGAGGTATATAACCGGCCTACATTAGGTAATCGTGTAGAAGCATTTACGATTATGATGGTGAACGCTTGGGAGCTTATGTTGAAATCGGAATTGGCTAAAAGAGACGGAGCATCAAGCATTTTTAAAGATGGCGACTTTAGCATTAGCATTCGTGAAGCTATGTCTAAGCTAATGGACCCTTCTGACAATGTATTTAAGAATTTGGAAACCTTAATAGATTTGCGTGATCAGGCTATTCATCTTTTAATTCCAGAGTTACAACCTCAACTATCGCGTTTATTTCAAGCAACGGTTCTTAACTATCAAAAACGGTATAAATTACTAATGGGTAATAGCCCACTAGCTGGTCAAAGTGTGGGTTTGCTTAGTCTTATTGTTGATGGATTTGAGCCTGAAACCGCGGTAATTAAAGAAACTTATGGAGAGCTTACCGCTTGCCAAGTTAAAAGTTTTTTGACGAAATTTACTGAAATTGCGAAAGAGTGTGATTCAGATGAGTTTTCCATTTCTATAGATTACAAATTGGCATTGACTAAAAAATCATCAGAAAGTGATTTATCTCTCTCCCTGAGTGATGGCGGTGAGAAAGCAATCATTATTCGAGAGACCAAAGGCCCAGATATCACTCATCCGTATCACCAGAAAACGGCTATTGAAGAAATCAACGCAAGACAAGAGTATGTAAATATTACAAGCCACTCCTTTCAAGCGGTTGTTAAGAAAAACAAAACTCAGAACTCCAAATGTTCAAATTACCATTATGAGTTAGATGGGCGACATAGATACTCAGAAGCGTTCATTGAATGGTTTGTGAATAATTTACATCAGAAGAATTGGTTGATTGGTGCTTTGAAGAGTTATCGCAATAGTCGTAAGAAAGTTACTGTCTGATGATAATCTCTTAGGCTAGTATGTGCAGTTCAGGTTTTGTGTACAACTAATACTTGAACTGAAATTTCGACTACTCAAAGAGATAAGGATAAATATGGATATTGCCGTCCTAACATTTGATGGATTCAACGAGCTGGATTCTTTCATCGCCTCGGGTATTTTGAACCGAATGAAAGAGTTTGGCTGGAATGTGCAGATTACTAGTCCCACAGAATCAGTGACTTCAATGAATGGAGTCACAATTAAATCTCAACAGCCTTTAGAGTTCGCGAATACTGCTGATGCGGTGTTGTTTGGTAGTGGCATGTTGACCCGCGATATCGCCCAAGACGCTAAATTACTTTCAAGGTTAAGCCTTAACCCACAAGTACAATTAATTGGCGGTCAATGCTCTGGGACTTTGTTAATGTCGGTATTGGGGTTACTGAATCAAGTCCCAGCCTGTACTGATTTAACAACGAAGCCATGGGTAATTGAATCCGGTGTGAAAGTGTTGGACCAGCCGTTTTATGCGGAAGGTAACATTGCTACAGCGGGTGGCTGTTTGTCGTCTAAATACTTAGCTGCATGGGTTATCAGTAAACTCGCAGACCAAGCACATGCCGAAGCTGCAATTCACTATGTTGCGCCTGTTGGTGAGAAAGAAGACTCTGTGAATCATTGCATGTCGATAGTAAGTACTTACGTTTAAACTGATTCATTGCGTGCGCAGTCCTGTATAAGGTTCTTGATATGAATATCTACACATGGCACTTTTATTCCAAATTGACTTTAGTTAGGACAAAAAATGGAAGACTTGATAGTCGCGTATTTTAGGGCATTGAGCTCATTCTTTAGGTATCTGTTTCAGTCGATATTGATTGAGTTCATTGGTTACGGAGCTGGCTGGATAGTCTGTAAAGTATTCACATTAGGGCGCTTCCCCCCATTGATTCCAACTGAAAAAGAGCGAATCAGAATCTCTTATATCGGAGCTATTAGCATCGTGTTATTTCTGTTAGCAATTGGTGTCTTCAATAGTTTGTGATTCGGAGTGAGGATACATGAAATTTTACCCTGCGGAGCAATACCAAGCGGCTTGCTACGAGCTGTTTATCCGATACGAACGTGAAATCAAAAAGCTAATCCCTAACGCGAGAGTTGAGCATGTAGGCGCATCTTCTATTCCATCAGCCGTATCTAAGGGCGATTTGGATATCTTTGTAGGTGTTGATCTTGGCGAACTTGAGGATGTTATAGAGAGGCTCACAACACTCGGCTTCAATGAGAAACTCGATACCTTAAGAACGCCGGAACTGTGTATGTTGGAGTCTACATTAGGGGATGATGTGGCGTTGCAAGTGGTCGCCAACGGTTCTGAGTTCGAATGCTTTCTAAGGTTTCGTGACAAGCTACGTGCGAATCCGGCATTAGTTCAACAATACAACACCCTCAAAATGTCTTGCGAAGGTTGGCCGCAAGAAGAGTACCGTGAAAAGAAGTCTGACTTTATCGAGCATGTGCTGGCGGTGAAATAGCAAGTCGTCTTGTGATAGATTGAGTGAGGTTAGTGCCACAACCATGGCTTTCCATTTCCCACCAATTCCTCTAGGTAGGCTTATGATTACAATTAGAAAAGCGGTTGAGTCTGATGCTCAGGATATTTTCGATATTCGAAGCCGCGCCATTATCGAAAAGTGTTCCGCTTATTACTCAGAAGAACAGCTGTCAATATGGACGCAGGGTGGAATGTCTGATGGATTCATAAGCGATGTAGTCCAAACCTTTCACGTTTCAGAAGTTGATGGTCGAGTGATTGGCAGCGGTAAGATCAACATCGAAACCGGTATGGTTGATGCTATTTTTGTTGACCCAGATTTTTCCGGAAAAGGCGCAGCGAAGCAGATGTTGCAGTTCTTAGAGGAACTCGCGATTCAACACAATTTGCCGTTAATGAAGTTAGAATCGACTCTGAATGCCGCTGCGTTTTATCGTGCGTGTGGCTTTATTGGTGATGAACTTTCCACTTATCACTCTCCTAGAGGTATTAGCCTCGATTGCATCCCGATGGAAAAGCCGTTAGTAGCTTAAATAAACAGCGCCAACGCCAATTGTTGGTGCTGTTTTTACTTTCCTCTTACACTCTTTTCAAATATCGAAACTAGCATCAAATTTCTCTTTGTTACACCGGCAAGTCTCTCATTATGAAGAACTTCTTTGATAGCGAACTCATGCTCTCTAGCTCCTTGAATTTCGTTTTGCTATCGCTTGGGCTAACGCTCCTTTTTCATCTTCCGATTTGGTGTGGGTTCAACTTGAGCCGACGCAAGTGGAAGCTTATGGATTATTTATGGCCGTTCTTGGCGGGTATCGGGATGCTGGGTGCAGTGTCTGAGATTCGTGCGAAAGTAGCGGGTGATTGGGTTGAAACAGAACAAACCAGAGCGGTGGCGATTTTAGAATCGGTTCAGCAGTTTTCTTTGGATAAGCTGAGAAGTGATACCTGCACCGGTCAACCATCTTTAGATAATCACGCTCAGCACCATGAAGCGTGTTTGTGGTATTTGAATACGGCGATCACGTTCAAAGATGTCGATTTTACCTTGTTACCCAACGCATCGGATTTTACGGTTCCTGCGCCTAGCGTATCGCTGGTGGAAAGCGATGCCGTGTGGGTGGATGGTATGCTGAGTCAGTATGAGATGCAGAAAAACCAATACATAAAAACCAGAGAAGCGCAGGTGAAGCAGCCACTAGAAAGTATCTTTTGGTATGTGAGTCCTTACTTAGTGTGTTTTGCGATTGCGTTACGTTTGACGAAAGTCACCGCAGAGCTCAAATTAGATAAGTGCGCATAGTTTGAGTTCCTATACCCAGATAGAAAAGGTGAAGTAATGAATGTGAGTGAGTTTTCTCAGTTGGTGGGTTTGTCGGCTCACACGCTTCGCTACTATGAAAAAATCGGCTTGTTGAAAAATGTTCAGCGGAACAGTAGCGGTCATCGAGTCTATACATCGAAGGACGTTACCTGGATTGAGTTCGTGAAGCGGCTGAAAGACACCGCAATGCCACTGGATGAGATTTTAGAATACGCAAAGCTAAGGGAATTAGGGCCAGAATCGACTTCGCAGCGCCAAGTGTTGCTCGAACAACATCAACAGAATTTGAGGTCCCATATCGAAGAGCAGCAAAAGCATCTGGCTGCGCTAGAGCAAAAAATTAGTTTGTATCGAGATGGAAAAGTCCGTTGACTTAGAGTCGACTCTAACTTGTAAGGTGTTCCTGTGAACTATAAATACAGGAACAAACTCATGAATCAATCACGTTTCGACATTGGCTTAGAAAGACTTAATCATATCGACGGAGAAGCAGGGCAACAGGTTATTGAAAGCCTGCAAGACATCTGCCCTGATCTTGCAAAATATACTATCGAGTATCCTTTTGGTGATATCTATTCACGCCCCGGTTTGGATTTGAAATCACGAGAGATCACGACCGTCGCTGCCCTTACCGCACTCGGCAATTGTGCCCCTCAGCTTAAGGTGCATTTGAATGCGGCACTCAACGTCGGATGCAGCGAGGAAGAGATTAAAGAAGTGATATTGCAGATGTCGGTGTATGCGGGATTCCCAGCGGCGTTAAATGGCATGTTCGCATTTAAAGAGGTGCTTGCGGAGAGAGGCACAGCTTGAGATAAATAGAAAATATAGTCTGAAAAGGGAGCGTCAACTTTGCTAAGTTGCGCCCCCTTTTTATTGATTGGCTAAGTTTTCAAGGTCGTAAACCTGAAGGTTCGCGGTTCTTTAAGATGACATAGACAGCGCGAATGACAACAAGATAGGCAAGGTGACCACACTTAGGAAGTTACCGAACAACACCATAGACGCGACCTTGGGAGGCTCGACATTGAACCTTTCTGCGAACAGGTAGTTCATCACGGCGGGTGGCAGCATGGTGAACAGCACCATCATCTGTAGGTGCAACGTAGGCAGCGGAATAAAGAAGTAGATGATGGCAAAGGCGATGGCACCAGTAAACAGCGATTGAGCCGTACACAGCAAGCCAACTTTGAGTCCGCTTAGCTTCAAGTTGACCATTTGCGAACCCAACGACAACAGCATGATGGGCACGGCTGCTTGGCCGAGTAGCGATGTGGCTTCGTAGATTGGATTCCACACTGCAATGCCAGATAAGTTGAGCGTCATCGCTAATGCTGCGGCTAAGAATATCGGCATCTTGAGGATCTGCTTGATCGGATTACCTTCACTCAACAGCGCCAAGCCAACACTAATGTGCACGCAAGCCGATACCACAAACAGCAGTACTGCAGGGGCTAACGCGCTTTCGCCAAAGGTATACGTGAATAGAGGAATCGCAAGGTTGCCACTGTTGCGGAACATGTGTGGCGGAGCCCAAGCTTTGAAGTTGAGCTTAAAGATCTTACAGATTGGTATCATCAATAAAGCAGGCACCAACACCGCGACCAAAGAGGCGGTGATGAGTGGCAATTGTTCGGTGTCGAGGGGCATGGTGGTCAGCGAGGCAAACACTAGCGCAGGAATACACACATCCATGTTGATCCGATTGATCGGTTTGAAATCGGGCTTGAGCCAACGACCTACCGCAAAGCCAGCACTGGCTAAAGCAAAAACGGGAAACAGAATGCTGACGACCTGTTCGAACATAGAATTCCTTTCTAGATTTAGTGCTTCCATTTAGCTGAGAAACGAATGTTCGAGAGAGATGCTAAAGTGAAGTATGAAGTCGATATGTATAAACATTAACCTATCAATATAATGACTTGGCGTCACCGAAGATCGTTGTTTGTGAACGGTTAATTTATATTTCTTTGAATGAAGCACAAAAAAGACCAGTGGCATCAGCAACTGGTCTTTCAAGGCTAGATAAATCTGGACGGATTTTTAATTAACGACGGCTGTCGCTGTCTAGCGATTGTTACTCGGTTTTCAGTCTAGCTAACGAGCTTTTGATAATCTTTGAAATTCACATCGTAGGCTTTCTCGCCGTAGATGTAAGTCTCGCTGACGGTTCTGTCGTCACCCAGGCTCATCAATACAAATAGCTTCTCTTCAAGCTTGGTCGCTTGTTCCATTCTAAAGCGCATCAATTGTGTGGCGTGTAAGTCCAACACCACGAAATCGGCTTCTTTTCCTACTTCCAAGTTGCCAATCTTGTCTTCTAAATGCAGTGAACGTGCACCACCTAATGTGGCTAAGAATAGCGACTTAGCTGGGTGCAATTTCTTATGTTGAAGCTGCATGATCTTATAGGCTTCACTCATGGTTTGTAGGATTGAGAAGCTAGTGCCTGCGCCGACATCAGTCCCCATACCAACACGAATGCCGTGCTCTTCCATTTCTGGTAATCGGAATAAACCTGAGCCTAAGAACAGGTTAGAGGTCGGGCAGAAAGCAATGGCAGATTCCGTGTCGGCTAGGCGCTTACATTCGCAATCAGACAAGTGAATGCCATGGGCGAAAACCGAACGTTTGTGCAGTAGGCCATATTGGTCATACACATCCAAATAGCTGTCGCGCTCTGGGAACAGTTCTTTTACCCATTCAATCTCTTTCTCGTTTTCAGAAAGGTGCGTGTGCATATACACATCTGGGTACTCTTCTAGCAATTTACCAACGGTAGCCAATTGTTCTGGTGTACTGGTTGGCGCGAAACGAGGTGTCACGGCATAAAGCAAACGGCTGCGGTTGTGCCATTTCTCAATCAGTTCTTTGGAGTCGGCGTAGCCAGATTCTGGCGTGTCGGTGAGGTAATCAGGCGCATTGCGATCCATCAAAACCTTACCCGCAATCATACGTAGGTTGCGCTTCTCAGCTTCTTCAAAGAAAACGTTAACCGACTCTTTGTGTACCGTGCCGAACACGAGTGCCGTGGTTGTGCCGTTGCTTGCTAGTTCGTCTAGGAATAGCTTCGCCACTTTGTGTGCGTAGACTGGGTTTTTGAAGCGCTTTTCTTCTGGGAAGGTGTAGTTCTCTAACCAATCAAGAAGTTGCTCACCGTAAGACGCGATCATCCCTGTTTGAGGGTAGTGGATGTGCGTATCAATAAAGCCAGAGGTGATCAGCTTGTCTTTGTATTCTTTGACTTCGAGTGTTTTAGGTTGGCGAGCCAATACCTCGTCGACATGGCCCAAGTCGACGACATGGCCGTTCTCAACCACTAAAACACCGTCTTCAAAATAGTCGTAAGACTCATCGATGCCGACGTCTTTTGGGTCGGCGACGCTGTGTAAAATACTGGCGCGATAAGCTTTGCGTTGCGTTGTCATGTTTACTTCCTTTTAATGACTTCAGCGACGTTATGGCCACTGAAGCTTTGCGACTTGTGTTAGGCGATCTTCTCTTCCAATGGTGGTTCGCCTACGTCGCTTGGTTGACTGTGTTGATCGGTCAAACCCTGATTTCGATATTGTTTGGTTGGGCGCTTTTGTTCAAGCGCTTGGCCTTGATAGTGTGCGATCAGTTCACCCGCAACCGATACCGCAATTTCGGCAGGATGTTTGCCATTCACGGCGCTAATGCCAATCGGGCAAAGCATGGTTTCGATTTGTTCTTGGCTGTAGCCACGTTGCTCTAAGCGAAAATCGAATTTCTTACGTTTAGTGAGCGAACCGATCATGCCGAAGTAACGGCTGTCTTCACGGTCGATAATCGCTTTGGTTAGATCAAAATCGAGCTGGTGGTTGTGTGTCATCACGAGGTAATAGCTGTTCGGTGGCATGTGTTTCACTTCGCCAACCGGATCGTCTGAGACAAGCTTCTTCACACCGTGTGGTAGCGCTTCAGGGAACACTTCTTCACGTTCGTCAATCCAAGTCACGCGGAAAGGCAGGGTTGCGACAATATGCAGCAGCGCTTTGGCAACGTGGCCTGCGCCAAACAGCACAAGGTGGTTCTGCTGAGTGCCAATCGGTTCAAAGCTTAACGTTGCCATTCCGCCACAACATTGGCCTAAACGAGCACCTAGGTTGAAGCGTTCCACTTTGAGCGATTTTTCGCTGGCAATCAGCATCTCGCGAGCCATTTTGGTGGCCACATGTTCAAGGTGACCACCACCAATCGTAGCGATGATTCGGTCACGAGTGACAAGCATTTTTGTGCCCGCATCGCGTGGAACGGAGCCTCTGTCTTCAAGAACCGTCACCATCACACACGGTTCGTAGTTCTCTTCCAGTTTTGCCAGTTCGTGAATCCAATTATCCTTAAACATACGTCCTCCTAAATCCCTTTTTTATGCTTCCCAAGCTAAACGATCGATATGAGCCCTAAGCCGTTTCTGATTGAGCATCGACCGAAGTCGGAGCCGTTTCAGTGACTTCCTGAATCGCCATCAGAATACGTTCTGGCGTTGCAGGTGTGTTGAGCTTAGGAATCGCGCCATCGACGGCGACATAGCTGATTGCGTCTTTCAGTGCGCTCCATACCGACATACCCAACATGAAAGGCGGTTCACCCACGGCTTTCGAGTTGAAGACGGTGTCTTCTGGGTTGTTACGGTTTTCTAAAAGATGCGTTCTGAAATCAATTGGCATATCAGCAATCGCCGGGATCTTGTAACTCGCAGGACCATTGGTCATCAAGCGGCCTTGCTGGTTCCAAACCAACTCTTCCGTCGTTAACCAACCGACACCTTGCACAAAGCCACCTTCGACTTGGCCGATATCAATTGCTGGGTTCAATGAAGCGCCCACGTCATGCAAAATATCGACACGCAGAATCTTGTTTTCGCCGGTTAGGGTATCGATGATGACTTCTGAACAAGAGGCACCATACGCGTAGTAGTAGAACGGACGACCGCGTGCTTTCTCGTGATCGTAATAGATCTTCGGAGTGCGGTAGAAGCCAGTGCTCGACAGCGAAATTTGGTTAAACCAAGCCAGTTCAACAAACGAGTTGAAGGTCATGATCTCATCGCGAATTTGCACCATGCCGTTCTTAAATACCACCTCTTCAGGCCACACTTTGAAGTGCGAAGAAGCGAAGTCAATCAGGCGCTGCTTAATGGTCATTGCGGCGTTTTGCGCGGCCTTACCGTTGAGGTCGGTGCCCGATGAGGCTGCGGTTGGTGAGGTGTTCGGAACTTTGTCTGTGTTTGTAGCGGTGATCTGGATACGTTCGACATCGACTTGGAACTCCTGTGCAACGATTTGTGCCACTTTGATGTTCAAGCCTTGCCCCATTTCCGTACCACCGTGATTCAAATGAATACTGCCATCGGTGTAGATATGGATGAGCGCACCTGCTTGGTTCAAGAAAGTCGCAGTAAACGAGATGCCGAATTTCACGGGTGTGATAGCAAGGCCTTTCTTCAAGATAGGGCTTTGCTTGTTGAACTCAGCGATTTCTTTACGACGTGCGTGATAGTCACTGCTGCGTTCAAGCTGTTCGGTTATCTCAGGTAAAAAGTTGTCTTCAACGGTTTGGTAGTAATGGGTTACGTTACGGCCTTCTTCGCCGTAGTAGTTCGCCTTACGTACTTCCAAAGGATCTTTTTTCAGGTAACGCGCAATCTCGTCCATGATGTGTTCAATGGTCATCATGCCTTGCGGGCCACCAAAGCCACGGTAAGCGGTGTTCGATGCGGTATTGGTTTTGCATCGATGACCGACCACAGTTGCATCGCCTAGATAATAAGCGTTGTCTGAGTGAAACATCGCGCGGTCGACGATAGAGCTTGATAAGTCTGGTGAGTAGCCACAGTTACCTGTAACGGTAATATCCGCACCTTGAATCACACCATTGTCGTCAAAACCGACCGTGTATTGATTGTAGAACGGGTGGCGCTTACCAGTTTGCTGCATGTCTTCATTACGCAGCAGACGCATTTTGGTCGGTCGGCCTGTAAGGTGGGCAATCACCGCAGCCATACAGGCTGGAGAGGCTGCTTGAGTCTCTTTACCACCGAAACCACCACCCATACGACGCATATCAATCACGACTTTGTGCATCGGCACGCCAATCACTTCCGCAACCAGCTTTTGAACTTCGGTCGGGTTCTGTGTAGAGGTGTAGACGATCATGCCGCCGTCTTCGGTTGGCATTACACTACTGATTTGCGTTTCTAGGTAGAAGTGTTCTTGGCCACCGATCTCTAGGTCACCAGAGATCACGTGTTTTGCTTTTGCCAGCGCTGCTTTTGAGTCACCACGCTGTTGAGTGTGGCTTTCTGTTACGAAGTGCTCTTTTGCCAGCGCTTCTTTCACATCAAGAATGGCTGGTAGCTCTTCGTATTCAATAACGGCTGCGTGCGCGGCTTTGCGTGCGGTTTCTAGATCGTTAGCTGCCACAGCAATCACAGGTTGGCCGTAGTATTCTACTTTGCCATCGGCAAGCAGTGGGTCACCTGGAAGGATAGCACCGATATCCAGTTCACCCGGTACGTCTTTCGCTTGAATAGCAATTGCCACACCTTCGAATTCGTAACATGGAGATAGGTCTATTTTGGTGATGTTAGCGTGCGCTTGAGTGCTCAGGCGTGCGTATACATGCAGCTGATTTGGGAACTCTAGGCGGTCATCAATGTATACCGCTTCGCCCGTGACTTGCTTGGCTGCACTGTCGTGTTTAACGCTTTTACCTACGCCAGTTTTTAGGTCTTGTTTTGCAATGGTAACCATCTCTTCGTGGGTCATCGCATTGCTCTTGTGACCAGAGGAATTTGATTTAGACATAAGACGTTACCCTTGTTTCGATTTGGTTGTTTTTGTTCTGCTGTTCAATGAAGTAACGACGCAACATATTGGCTGCCGACAATGAACGGTATTCTTGGCTGGCACGGAAATCAGATAGCGGCTCAAAGTCGTTATACAGTTCCTGCATCGCTAACTTAATATTAGCGTCTGTCCATGGTTTGCCTAATAACGTATTTTCACAACGAGTTGCACGCTTAGGCGTTGCTGCCATACCGCCGAAAGCGATACGAGCGTAAGAAACCTTGCCGTCTTCGATTTGAATATCAAACGCACCACACACCGCAGAGATGTCGTCGTCTAAACGTTTAGACAGTTTGTAAGCTCGGAAGCTGTCGTTAGTTGGCTTAGGAATGATGATCTGTTCAATGAACTCACTCTCTTTTTGCGCCGTCACTTTGTAGCTGATGAAGTAATCTTCAATCGGCATGTTGCGTGACTCGTCACCGCAACGAAGTTTGATCTTTGCGTTAAGGGCAATCAGCAGAGGAGGGGTGTCACCGATAGGCGAAGCATTCGCTACATTACCGCCGATGGTGCCTTGGTTACGCACTTGCAGTGAAGCAAAGCGATGCAGCAGTTCACCAAAATCTGGGTAGTGTTTTTTCAATAGTGAGTAAGAATCACTGATAGGCAGGTTGGCACCAATGATTAGATCGGTGTCGGTCTCTTCACATACCTTCATGTCTTCAACAAGGTTCACGCTGATCAGTGTTTCAATCTCACGATGGAATTGCGTCACTTCCAGCGCTAAATCCGTACCGCCAGCAACCAGCTTAGCGTTCGGGTGGGCTTGAAAAAGCTTGGCCAACTCATCGGTGCTTTTTGGGGAAAAAGCGGTGAGGTGACCAAGGCGTAATTTGGCCTCAGTGTCTTGAATGCTTTCTAGCTTCTTGATGGTGTTGCGTTCAAGTTCAGCAAATTGGTCGATCAAAGGTTGGTCTGTTGAAAGTGACATCGCAGCATCAACAATTGGTCGGTAGCCTGTACAACGACATAGGTTACCCGCCAGTGATTCCATGACGTCTTCTTTGCTCGCATCGGGTTTGTTTTTGCCTAGCGCAAACATCGACATGATGAAGCCCGGCGTGCAGTAACCACACTGTGAACCGTGAAAATCAACCACCGCTTTTTGCACTGGGTGCAATGAGCGATCTCGATTTTGCAGATCTTCTACTGTGATCAGTTGCTTGCCATGCAGCGCTGAAACGAACGTAAGGCAAGAGTTCACCGAGCGGTATTGCAGTTGTCCATCAACCACTTCACCCAGAACTACCGTACATGCGCCACAGTCGCCCGACCCACAACCTTCTTTTGTACCCGTCTTATTTATCTTGGTACGAAGGTAGTTGAGCACTGTCATATTTGGCGACAGATTATCTTCGCGTCTTATTTCCTGATTGAGCAAAAAAGTAATCAAGAGACCTCCTTGTAAATCGACATATTTCCATGTGTATTCTTTTTGACTTCTAGGTCAATAATTATCCATCCTGACCCTGCGGTCAACTATTTATTTACAAAGATGCAACAAAGGTGGCTTGTTGTGAATTGTATACAATTTAATTTTGGTCATAGTCGTCTGTTTTATAAGGGTTTGGATTGAGATTGAACAGTTTTATGGTGTGAATGAATGGATAGCTATGTATACAAGATAAAGACAAGATTTATGGCACTGTTGGGAGTGATTCTGTAGAGGCTAAGATCGTTGTTGAGGGCAGAATAGACTGTATTTTTAGATGGATGTGAGTCGATCGTCGTATTTATTTTTAGGGGAGAGGGCATAAAAAAGAGAAGTAAACACGAAGGCTTACTTCTCTCCAATTTTGTTAACGAAAAGCTGTTAACAAAAAGCTGTTAACAAAAAGCTGTTAACAAAAAGTTGTTAACAGATGGTTATCAATCGTTTGTTGAATCGTCTATGACTTACTCTTAAGCAGATCTGAGAACACGACATGCAGATCACTAGAAGCTGTGCTGCTGTCTAGGTTGAGCTTCGAACGAATATGGCTTAGGTGTTCTTGCATCAACTCTACGGCTTGTTGTTCATTGCCTGACTCTATCGCATCCAGTAAGCCTGAGTGTTCGTCTAGAGAACAGTTCGAGTGGTTGCCCGTTTCGTACTGAGCGATCAGCAGTGAAGTTTGCGATACCAAGCTGCGTTGGAAAGCCAGCAGTGGCGCGTTCTCTGCCATTTCAGCCAATTTGATGTGGAACTCACCAGACAAACGTAGGCCAGAGCCGTAATCGCCTTGGTCGAAAGCACAGTTCTCTTTCGCGACTAATTTTCTGCATTCTTCTATTTGAGCTTTGGTTGCGTTTTTCACCGCCAGCTCAGTGATAGCAATTTCCATCACTTCACGTGCTTTAAAGATTTGTTTGGCTTCGTCAACCGTTGGCGCAGCAATCACGGCTCCTCGGTTAGGACGGATCACCACAACTTGTTCTAAAGAAAGACGCAGTAAGGCACGGCGGATAATGGTGCGGCTAACGCTAAAGATTTCTGCTAACGCTTCTTCGCTTAATTTGGTGGCTGGTGGCAGCCTTTGTTCTAGTATCGCGTCGAAGATATGGCAGTAAACAACATCGTCTTGAGTCTGGCCTGTTACTTTTGTTTTTACACCTTTGGAGACAGAATTTTTGAGAGCTGTCATAGAGATAAGGGCCCTTGTTTAGTCGAGTTGGGTTGGTCGAGAATAATTCATGAGTGTTACTCTATATTGTATACATTTATCTATACAATGCCACCGGATGAAAGTGCGATGCACGCTTATTTGTTAATGACTTATAACATTTAGTTTGCAGTGAACTGCGTGCGTTCTAAAGCTTTAAGTCATTCTTATTGAACTAGACGCGATTATCGCCACAGCTGTAGGCGACGATCTGGCTTATTTCGCTCAGGGTACGACCTGATTGCTGCTGCCACTCGTTGAAAGCCTTACTTGCCGCGACTTGTGCTCGTTTGGTGTTACGACCGCTATCAATCACATCTGTGCTGCGCAGGTGCGCTTCAACGTCAGAAGATAAGATAAACGTGTCTTTTCCCATTTGGCGCAAGGTGTAAGCACCTGTGTTACCACCTAATCGCTTACCGTGTTTCTTCAGATAATCCCAAAGTTCTGTAATTCGTTCTGATGGCCAGTCGGCAACCATTTGTGAGAAGGAATCCGCTTCACGCTTGGCGTTGTGAATCATGGTGGCATTGGCAGGGATAGTCATTACCTTAGTCAGGTGACGAATAATGCGTGGGTCTTGCGCTTTCTGTTCCCACATCTCGTTCGGCAGCATTAGCATTTTTTCGATGTCGAATTCAAAGAACACTTCTTCGAATTGCGGCCATTTTTTTCTCACCACATTCCATGAAATGCCACATTGGAATACCTTTTCGGTAAAGGCGGCTAGCCAACGATCGTCGGTGATTTGTGATAGCTCGGCTTGTGAAAGGGGCGCTCGAACAATTTTTTCGAGTTCGGCCGCTCCGCCTTTGCGGTGAGCTGCACGTTGGTAAATAGTATCGAATTTTTCTTGGGTCATTGAAGGTTCCAAATTACATCTGTGTAGCCAATGCTTAGGGCGTGTTGATCTTTCGTGAGTGTTCTTTGAACAGCATGGTAAAGAGTTATAATTTGCTTCGCCAAAAGTAAAACCATAACCAATACCATGCCAAGAACA